>CAZEYI010000125.1:0-3222 GCA_964516785.1 uncultured Candidatus Peribacteria bacterium | reverse complement strand
ATATGTAAGACTTGCTAGTGGATTGTTGAGCAATGGATATGTAAATATTGGTGTAGCAGAAAGAAATCCATATGTCCTAGAAAAAGCTTCTTATGGACTACAAACAATGCTATCTGAGAAAAAAATAAAAGCAGATGTTGTTATGGGAGCTCAGATGTGATCTGTGAGGCTTTCATCTCATCTAGCAAAAGCTATGTGAGTAGAAGAAAGCATCTATACTGAAAAAGAAAATGACGAGAGTATTGAAGTATTTGCAGAGAGAATGGCAAATAAGTCTACACATGATTATCAAAGTGGAATATCTTCTATACAGGATAGACAAACCTTCATTAAAAGTATTGTGGACGAATACAATAAACTTGATGGTATGGCTCTAAAGAGACATAACATAGATCTAAAAGGTAAATCTGTTGTTATATCAGAAGATGTTATTACTAAAGCAACAACAACTAGAAAAATGATTGAAATCATTCAAAACGCTTGAGGTACAGTTGTCGCTATAACATGCTTAGCAAATAGGACATGAGAAGATAATGTTGATGGTATACCTTTATTTACTGCGTATACTCCAGCGCCGTTTGAATTATATCATGATGATAAAACTCCACCTGAAGCTGTGAAGAACAATCCTAAAATACCTGATGGAGCTACCAAGGTCGAAAAACCAAAGGTTGCATGGAATGAATTGGTACAATCTATGAGAAGTAATTAAACTAAAAACGACCCGGCCGGGTCGTTTTTAAGTATACGAAATACTTTATTTTCTTGATGTTGTCATATTTTCTTGTACTGACTGTAGAGCTTCGGGCAAGATAAATCTTACAACCAATGCCATCATTTGCCCTCTGGTAATAGGTCTACTACCTCATACCATACTACGCAAAGTGATAGGCGACTCTAATTTCTTAAGGTGATACAATCATTCTAAGATACTATTGATAGCTTCCAAGTAAGTAACTTGATCTTCATGTGCTCTTGTCTTGCCGTACACGATACCCAATGATCTTTCCATAATCATCTGATATTTATCAGCCCAAGTTTCGCCTGCAAATGGAGCATCGTATTTCTGATCAGTAATAGTTCTTACCATAATTTTTCTGAGTTCACTTCGTTTCAATATTCTGTCCAATGAATAACGAGCAGGATCTTCTGGTCACTTATTGTAATCACCGTGGATGATACTATACTTGTCTAATGTTTCTGCTGCAGCATGTTGTGATTTGACGCCACATGTCTTATCATAGTATCTTGATGAGAAATCTCCATCTGGACAATAATCTTTTTCTACCACTGGATCACTACCCTTTTTCTTTCTATATTTACATGTGATGGTACAATCTGATCATCCGTCACATTGTTCGACACCGTTCTTGATACCATCGCCACATCGTTGTGCAGTAGTAGATACTTCGAGATCATCGTCATCATCAGCCACATCTCCTCCCAAGATATTTTGGAAGTATATGACAGGTGTATAGGTCCCACTGGTAGCATAGGTATGCCCACTAAAATTGGTTCCTGTAGTTCCATCTCCGTAATCTATATATGCAAGTTCTGTATAATCTACACAACTTATAGTAAATGGCACATATATTGGCACGATACCTTCACTATAATCTGGCACTGCAAGTGTACACTGTGGAGGGGCAAATAAACAAGCGCTCGTACAAGCTCCTAATCCATTATCCTCTCAGAGATCACATTCCTCTGCTCCATCGATATCTCCATCACCACATGTGGCTATACACGTATTGCTACATAAATCACTATCATTGGAATTACCGTCATCACATTGTTCTGTATTTTCAGGGATACCATCTCCACAATAGCCTCATGTAATTGATGATATTGTACAGCTATTGTTACAATAGTTACAGCTTGATCCATAGCTTGGATCACAGACGATACCATTGTTTGCTCCATCGTCACAGACTTCTATCTGACCACTTGTATTTGGATTTTGTATATCTCCATCCCCACAATAAGTCGCAGCTACATAGATACCATCAGATTGGCACAAAGCAGTTGTACTAGGATATGATGTATTGTATACATACATTGTAGGTGCATAATCATTGCCTGGTTCTGTATAGGTATGCTCAAAATCAGCGCCTGTGCTTCCATCATCGTAATTGATATAATCAAATGATGCAAAATCCGGATATGTTCCCGTAAGTGTCACAGACAATGGTACAGTACCCGTTGTTACATTACTCGATAACGCACAATTTGGGAATCTAATCTCACAATTTTCTGCACAACCACCTATGCCATTATTTGCTCATTCATCACATTGTTCTACTCATACATATACTATACCGTCAGAACAAGTTGCTATAGTACAGTTATTTGTACAGGCATCATTGGTATCTAGATTTCCATCATCACATTGTTCGCTACCCTCTGGTAAAGCATCTCCACACATTTGCTCTCTGGTGATAAATGCAAAAGTCGAACATGTAGTAAATAGTCATGGATCTGCTATATTGGATACGCGCAAGACAGCATATCGATCTGAAGCACCTGTATATGTGTGAGAGAAATCTACTCCTGTCGTTCCATCATCATAATCTATATAATCCAATTGTATGTATGGACTTTGTGTTCGTGTACCAGTAAAGGTAACAGTTGCTGGTATAAGTTGTGGATTATCTTCTACTGATATAGTACATTGTGGGATGATCAAACACGATGCGTTACATTCTGCTGATCCTCCTGGACCATCATCACACTGCTCTGCTCATTCGATGAGCGAATCTCCACATATAGGTTCTCTGGTTTGTACAAGTGGAGCACTACATGAACCTGTTAGGGAATTGTAATTGTTTACTATATATGCTGTGGCCATGAAATTACCCAAACCAGTATATACATGATTTGTATCCAATCCTGTCGTTCCATCACCATACTCTATGTATAGAAACTGTGAATTGATGTCGTTGGTAAAGTAGTTGAAGTTCACTACCAACGGATAAAGTCAGCCAGTGGTATCTACCTCAATCGTACATGATGGATATTCTCGTCCACATGACGAATTACATCCATCTCAATCAACTGTATCACCAAAGTCACATTCTTCACCTGCTTGTACAAAAGTATCTCCACAAACAGGAAGTTCACAGGCGTTGGTACATCCATCTTGATTATCAAAATTTCCATCATCACATTGCTCTACCCCATTTCGAACAAATCCATCACTACAGACTGCTGCCTGACAGGTAT
>CAZEYI010000124.1:0-3232 GCA_964516785.1 uncultured Candidatus Peribacteria bacterium | reverse complement strand
CTGTTGATCTTCTACGGTTTTGATGATATCGCTCAATGTTTTGCCGTTTACTGTCACGGCTCATTCGCTATGTACTTGGCATGGAATTTCTACTTCTATATATTTTTCCATATCAGTAGCTCTGATCGTGAGTGTGTCGATACTGGCTTTGAGATAGACGTTTTGTAATATAGGTAATGTTGCGTTTCTGGCAACAAATCTGGATGCGATATCGATGATATCTGCTACTTGTGCTACCTGTACAGTGACTTTCATAATTCTGACCAGTAATAATTAAATGGTTGCTCGTGGTGCTATTTCCATTTGTCTGTTTTTGTTCTATTTCCCAAAGTTACGTTTTTCCGATACGCTGTCAAACCATTTCAGAGATTGTTGATATGTAGGGACATCTAATTCTGGACATTTGCGCTCTGTGAAGTATAATTCAGCATATCCTATCCATCGAGACATAAAGCCTGAGGTCCTCTGAGCTTCATCTCACTTGGTTCTCACTACCAATTCTACGTTTGGTATGGATCAGAGATCCATAGCTTGGCTGAGTTGTGATTCTGATATTTGTGTAAGATCAGCTCATTGTTTGGCTAGTTGCTGTACTCCTCTGACAATCTCATCTCTTCATCCATAGTTGAGTGCAAAGACAAAGTATTTGTCTGAGTCGCATTTGGTTTTAGCTTCCTTTTCTCTTAAGTATGTTTTGAAGTCTTCGGTAATGCCGTCTGGGTTTCCTATTCGTTTGAAGTTTACCTTATTTTCTAGGAGTATGTTATCTAGATCTTCGTCTACGAGTTTGTACATATTCATCAGGAAATCGAACTCCTCTTTCGGTCTTTTTTGCGCGTTTTCGGTACTGAGTCATCGCAAGGTAAATATTTTGATATCTGTCTGGGTGAATGTATATTGTATCAGTTCCACTCCTCTTTGATAAGAGAGCAAATACGCTTCTTGGACGCTGACGTTATTTTCTTTGGCTCGTGTTCTATTGCCGTCGGGTATGATGGCTACATGTTTGGGGTATTGCATTTTTTCCAACGAATAAAATCAGCTCGTGTTGTTTATGTATTTGGCTTAATATTGCAATGTGGATTGCATATTATAATTGTTCTAAAATCATCAATACAAATCTTTTTGCCATTTGCTTCCTAATCTATAGATACATGCTACTTATATCTTTTGTGATTGGGATGATCATATTTATCGTTGTGTGTGCTTTGCTATTGCTTGCGTGTATTGTGCTGTTCCCTACATGGTATATATCTGAGTTGGCTATAAGTTTTCCTTTGTATCTTGTGGTAGGATATGTCTTTTTGGCAATCGTGGTATGGTTTGTGGATCGTATTCGTCTCAAATGGCTAATATCCTGATTGTTTGTGGTGATGGCAGTGTATCTGGTTCGTATGGTTACTAATTTTTATGGTACAGAATACAATAAAGGTTGTACGATAGCTTTGGAAGATACGACTCTGTGTACATGATCTGGATTGCAGGTATTATTTATGAATATAAGGAAAAATAATTACAATTATTTAGGTCTCTTGCATACAATAACAAATTATAACCCAGATGTACTTATGATGGTAGAATATGCAGATCATCATGATGGTATTTTGGCTAATAGTTTGCGTGCAACCTATCCTTATAGCAATCGCTATAGTTGGTCTATGAAACATATAGGCACTATCGTATATAGTAAGTATCCTATCACTAATCTTATCGATGATTATCCTCAAGGGGCCTGGAGATATGGGTATTTTAGCGTCAATTATCGTGACATACCTTACTATATGTATATGGTGCATACGAGTTCGCCTATTACCTATCTGAATTTTGTGATGAGAAATAGGCAATTGGGGCAAATAGCTCAAGAATACGATCTCCATCGTCAGAAAAGATGAGATGACGCTCGTGTGCTTATGGTTGGTGACTTTAATATTACGCCTTGGTCTATATATTATGGTCGTTTTGTAGAAAAACTAGATGTATACAACGCGACTCGTGCATTCTCGATGCTTTTCACCTGGAGGATATATCGATTTCCTTTGTTTCGAACACATATAGATCAATTGTTTGTTCATAATGTGTTTGTCGAAAATCTCGATAGTATTACGATCCCTGGATCAGACCATAGAGGGTATAGTTTCGTCATACGTTAGAAAATTTGCATTTTGTGCTATAAATCATATATAATTGGGTATATTTTAGTGGAGTTATATGTATAGCTCCTCGCGATGATGTAACATTATAATGGCAAACAAAAATAAAGTACTCTTCCTTCTTAGTACAGACTCACTTTCATCATATGGATTGGATTTGGCGTTTGAGGTAGCTAAAGAGGCAGGCTACGACGGTCTTGATCTGGCTTTGTGGAAGAATTTTGATGCATGGAATGTGAATTATGTAAAGAAGCTGGTCAAAAAGCATGATCTTCCTATCAAGGTTATCCAGGTAAGTGATAGAGTAAATACCAAGGAATTGAATCAAGCACTTGATCTTGCTGCGGCTGTGGGTGCTGATACGATAGCATTTACTGCTCCAACGGTATTTAATTATAGAACATTTAACTTTATTGTGGAAAGTCTTCCGCAATTGAGAGATGACAACAAGGATATCAAGTTTACTATTATCAATCCTGAAGATTCTAGTCTTTTTGCACTTCCTATTCCAAAGTATAGATTTGCAAATGTGGTAGATATTATCAAGAAATTTGGATGTTTTCTCGGACTTGATGTAGCAAATATCGATGAAGATGCCTTGGAAAATGATTTTATGAGAAAGATACAGCAGTTTGTACCTTATATATCTGTTGTATACTTTTCTGACAAATCCAGACAAGGGAAGACACATATCTTGCCTGGAGATGGGATTCTTAAATTGCCGAGTTTCCTACAAAAGTTAAAGCAAGGTGGTTACGATCGTTATTTTTCGAGTAAGATACAAATAGATAAGAGAGATCTGGCGGATACTGAGAAGGTAGTAATGTTATTTAAGAACGCGAGAGCCTATTTCAAAGAGCACTTTGAAGATATTAGTGAGGAATAAAACCTATTATATATTTTTTAATGAATTTGTAAGTCCCTTCGGGGGCTTACTTTTTTTATTCTCTTTTTAATTTAGATGATTTGTCTTTCTACTTTTTAGCATCGCTCTAAAAAGTAGCAAAAAGATCTAGTCAGACCAAGCTCGCGAGTTGGTCTGATGAACTTACTTAGTCAATGTAGTCTTTCCAGCACTTCAC
>CAZEYI010000123.1:0-3246 GCA_964516785.1 uncultured Candidatus Peribacteria bacterium | reverse complement strand
CGTAAGCATAGTATAATCTATAGATTGAGGATCTACCTCTACACGAGGCAATTCAGATGGGAGTTTGCCATAATTTTTGTATTGGAAGTAGTCGATAAAGTATTGTATATTTGCTTGGAGTATGGGATCAGTATTTCATTGTTGTTGCATATAGCTAGCAAAATATTGGATGCTATACATAATACGCGTAAATTCTTGCGTATTGTTTGGATACAGCTTCTCTAATACAGCAAACGAAGAATTTTGAGAAAGTTTGTCATAGAGAGTCTTCTGATATCAATCAATAGTTTTCTTACTCTCATTATCATAATACAAGTCCTTATCAGTGATTTCTAGATCATCCTTTGTAATAAGAAGAGATTCTTTTTTCATAGTAAGATACTTTCTAGATTCTAGCAATATACCATCAATAACTGACAATCATTGAGCTGATGCTATCTTATCTTTGGGTATCAATGAATTTTTATAATTAGCTTTGATGTAGTCAAATCTTATTTGACATGACAATGCTAATGCTTTTCTCTGTTTCACAACCATATCTTGAAGTTCCTTTGGTTGATCATCGATCTTATTTGAGTCGATAGTAGCATAAGGATATTTTTCTATTTCTTCCAGGTAAATAAGTGCTCTCACTGCTTCATCTACAGTACTGATAGCGCGAGCATGTTTTTCATCACCATAGAGATTACCAAACATAATGGCAACAGTCTCTTGGAAGTTTTCTTGGAACGATATATCTACTTTTTCTTGCCATGCACTCTTAGATATAATTTCCTGTTTGATATGAGACACATACATTCTCTTGAAGTCTTCGACATTTCTATAGTAAGAGTCAACTACTTCATAGTATGCATCACCGGCTGCTTTAATTCATTCTATAGTACCAGCAATTCATAAGATAACCCATCCGCCTGGATTCCATCACATAGCTAGACCTGTAGCAAACGCAAGAGACAATCATCATCCTACTGCCAGATTAAAGGTAGCTTGATTCTGTTTAACTTTCGATCTATCAAGATTGATCTTTGCTATCTCAGCTGCTTCTTTCGTGTCTCATAGATATTGGACTACAGACAACACAGCAGTAACTCAGACTCATCATCGATTGAGACATTTTTTAAACAGCGGATTTCTAAATACCTTCATAAGAGTATTCATATTTTTGTATTCTGCAGCATATCACAAATATTCAGATATAGCTGATACCTTCTTGGTTTTAGATAGCTTTTCAAGCACTTCAACAGGCACTTCAGCTATATTCAATCATTTTGTTGTAAGTAAGGCCTTCACATCATCTAATGTCGCTGCTTTCGATAAAGCATCTGCAAAAACTTTGTCTTGCATAGCAAGCTTGATAGCATTAATTTGTGTGACACCATTCTCAGAGATAGTATTGAGATAGTCGAGTTTACCAAATAGTTTGCCTCATTTATTTGCTTGATTAACGGTGTTCTCGGTAACTTTATTGAGATCTTTTTGAATAGTCTGAGCATCTTGTAGTACCGCATTACCTTCAGCCAAAGTGGTAGCATCCTTAGTGCCAGCAAGAGCTTTTTTCATAGCATCCACTCATTTTTTGAATACATCTTGTGTTTGCTTCCATCACGCAGAGAATGAATTACCTACTTTTTCAACAAACCCAACATTCAACTTCATATCATCAACGGCATCTAATTTGTTTGTAAGTCATTTTATCGCATCCCAATTTTTGAGACTATTTTTCATAAATGATTCTACTTGCTGTATCTTGCCAGCTTTCTTTGCATCATCTACAAATTGCATAAAGACATCCATATCAAAAGCGTCCATCTTATGAACATACTGCCCCAAAAATTTTCCAAATTTATCCGCACTTATGATTTTGTTTGCACCATTTTCAAAATAAGAGAAGTATTTTGGATCTACTCCGATAATAGCAAGATCTGTAGCTCTATCTATATCATCAGTATATTTGAGCATAGACTGAAGAATTTGTTTATTAACATTATTTGGTAACTGGTCTACTCTAACGGTAATATCGTGCAATTTTTTCAGATATTCCACATCCAAATTCCAACTCAATTTAGTCTTATCGAGTTTAAGCCAATCACTAGGCTTATACCACTGTCATGCATAATCTTGGTTAAATATTTTTTTCATAATATTTTTATTGCCAGCATATTTTGTCAATGCTTCCTTGATATAGTTGTAGTCCTGAGTAGTCTTATCAGGGAACATATTCATGAGTAAATCATCAACACTCTTAACGATAGTTTTCCCAGCTCAATTTCCATACTTGAATTTCTTCCAGTTTGCTACATTTGCTGCATCATTGAGTCCGATCTTACCTCTTATAATATCATCATACAGTGCTTGTTCGCTACCATAAAAATGTGAAGCAAGACCAGGAGAAACAGAAGCTATAGAAGATTTAAGTTGCATGCCTGTAAAATTAAATGCTTTTTTGGTCACAAAAGATCATAGTCTCATGATACCACTAGCAGTAGGTGATGATGCGAATTTCATTCCAAATACAGATCTCACAGGCCATGATATAAGGTCCAAAGAAACGACACTACCTGCAACCATAAGTCATCACTTAGCCCGATGTCCATCAACAATCATTTGCACGCCATGGAATAACTGTTCGCCCGATTTTATAAATGTGTATCCATATCTGACAATAGTTGAACCATTTTCTTCTCTAACATCATAGATATATCCAGACCCCAAGGACACTTCTTTCTGCATGATAAAGTAATCATCTACGAGAGTAGACAACTCGGCAATATCAGCAGATGTAATAGTATTATTTTTCGCTTTCTGCAAAATAACATCCATCTGTTTTTTATAATCAGCAACTATCTGATTATAGCCCGTTCCTTCCAACATTTTATCAAATGTATCATCTTCTGTTGGGAAGAGTTCGAGAATAGGAAGATATGATTTGATCCAATTTTTATTACCTACATTGGTCATATGGCTATACATATCATCCGTAAGCTCAGAAAGTTTTTTGGTATCTTTCGCATCCAACGATCCAGTAGCAAGTTTATTCTGAAGTTTAGTAAGTGTGTTAGTAGTTGCATCCCCATCTAATATATCAGACTTGTCTTCATTGATGTCGTCATGAGTCTGTGGCTGGTCGGCGACACGCCGACCCGCGACCTGATGACGAGCTTCATGCAGCACGCGCAGGCGCAGCCGCCCGACGAGGCGCTGCGCCAGGCCATGCTCGAGCGCCGCGCGAAGGATTCTCGGATTGCA
>CAZEYI010000122.1:0-3391 GCA_964516785.1 uncultured Candidatus Peribacteria bacterium | reverse complement strand
ATCCTCCTTGATAAAAGTCAGCAACCTCACTAACTCCTGATTACTGACTACTGACTACTGATTACTGACTATTGCTTTCGCCCCTGGCTCTAGCTGCGGTTGTCCGCGTATTGCTCAAACACAAACCCGGTTGAAGCCGGGCTGGAGGTACTGCCCATCATCTCGGTCTTATAGGCCGTGGTCAGGCTGCCCGTGGTCGCTCCGGCGGTGGCATCCGGCAGCAGATTTTCATAAATCACGCCGCCAATAATCACCCCGTAGCCGCTCAGGGCATCGCTGGGGCTGTTCTCAAAGGCGTTGGTAGCCAGCAACCCCACCGCCGTCTCCGAGCCGGGCCGGTCGCTGCGGGTGGCCAGCTTGCCGCTGGTTAGCTCCACCATCACCTTGCCCGCCGGGAGGGATTTGGCCCCGGTGCCGCCGTAATAGGCCACGTCGCCGCTTTCGATGGTCGTTCCCAGCGCATCCACCGTCACCGTAGTGGTTCCGGCCGCCGCTTTGGCCGACAGCCGGGCAAATTCGCTGGCCTCTCCAAAATAGAGCAGCGACCCGGCCGGGATTTCGCCCGTCAGCGCCGTAAACACCAGCGCGGTTGCCGCCGGATTGGCTGCCGCGGTCAAAGTTACTGCCACCGCGCCCATCCGGTACTTATCGGGCACGTTGGCCCAGTCAATTTGCCGCCCGCTGTTGCGGACCACACTGTTGGCGTCCACCACAAAGGGTGGCTTTACCGCAAAAAAAGTTTGACGAGTCATAAAAAAATACTCCTTTTCAGGCTCAATTGCCTGCCTGTTTTACTAATGGATTCGGGCGCTCGCTGCGCTGCTTCTGGCTTCGTTCAATGAACTTGGCGACCACACTTGGCGGTGTGGTTGATGTGCCCGCATTTTGCGCCACAAACGATGTCCCCGCCCGGCTGGCCTCAGCCTGCTTTAAGGCGGGTAAAAAATCACCCCAATGCTGATCGGCGTATTGCTCCAGGTTGACCGCCTGGCCATCCCCATTCAATACAAAAGCCGCCGGCTGTTTCTTACCATCCTTCTCCACCTCGCGCAGCTCAAGTTGCAAATCCCCGGCCAATTTTTGCAGCACGCTCGCCTTGTAGCCGTGCGCACTGGCCGCCTGTTCCCACAATCGCTCCGCCTTGATGCCCTTCAGTTCGGTTTGAGCCGTTCCCAACTCGGTCCGGGCCTGCTTTAGTTCCTCTACCGACCCCAGCGCCTCGTACTGCTCCAGCAGCGCCGCCCGCGCCGCCTCCAAAACCACACTGCCCTCTTTGGGCAACTTGGTTTCAGCATCCTTGATCTGCTGCCGTAATTCGCGGTTTTTATCGCGGTACTTGTAATTGTCGGTAAATAGCTCGGTGATGACTGCCATCAAATCATTCTTGTGCTTGGCAATCATCCCCTGGATGCCCATATTGGGATCAGACGCCGGAGCCGGGTCGCCCGCCGGAGCCGGGTCGCCATCGGCCATCCATAAACACCACGCGGGCGTCAAAAACCAAAACAGCTTTTTTAAAAACATCGCTCATCTCCCTGAGATCAACTCAACAAAAAAGGCCGCGCTATCAACTTGATAGCGCGGCCATAACACCTGACTACAGTCCTAACCGTGGGGGCCATTCGGCGGCCCGCAGGGCTTTGGTTATTTACTTGTCATAACTATCATATCAGAAAATGCGTTCTATTGCAACCTTTTAATTTTCCGTACTGCGAGTCCTAATACGCATACAGGTCTGCCCACACCGACAACCGGTTGCCCGCAATCGTAAACCACACCACCACCCGGTACGGATTCAGCGCCTTATTCAACCCGCTGATTTTCGGTAGGGTAATCAGATTCCCCGCCCCCACACTGGCCGAGCCGGACGCGACCGTCCCGGTCACAGCGTTGCCTTCCTTATCCGTAATCACCACGCTCGGCGAGCTGGGCGAAACCCCAATCGGTGTCGTCACAAAATCATAAAAAACTTCCTCGCCCTCGCGCTGGAAGATGGGTGACTGCTCGATAACAAAATCATTGATATTCACAGCTAGTTTACCTCTCCCGAATCGTCAACCGGGTCAATCGCGCCGGTACCACTAACCTGATTTCTCGCGTCTTCAGGCTCAGTCTGACTATCGCTACAGTGCTCGCAGTCGTAAGGGTGAGCGTCCCAAATGACTCCGCGCTGACAATCCCGGCCAAAGCAATAATCAGACCCCCCACCGAAACCACAGCGCCGCCAAACGCTTCACCGCTGGCAATCCCGGTCGGGCTGATCGTCACCGCGCCCGGTGCAACCACCGTTGTACCGAAGGCTTCCGTACTGCCAATCCCGGCCAGGCTGATAATCAGACCCCCTGCCGAGACAATAGCGCTGCCAAACGCCTCACCACTGCCAATGCCGGTTAGACTGATCGTCACTGCCCCCGGCTGTAGTACCGCCGTTCCAAATGCCTCACCGCTGCCAATGCCGGTCAGGGCCAACCCCAGATTTAGAACAGTTGTACCAAAAGCCTCTGCTCCGGCGATCCCGGCCAAAACCAGATTCAAATTTACCTGAGCTGTCCCAAACGCTTCACCGCTGGCAATCCCGGTCGGGCTGATCGTCACCGCGCCCGGAGCAACCACCGTTGTGCCGAAGGCTTCGTTACTGCCAATCCCGGTCAGGCTGATCGTCACCGCCCCCGGTGCAACCACCGCCGTTCCAAACGCCTCGGCGCTGGCAATCCCGGTCAGAGTAATCGTCTGGTCACTAACCCCGCCGCCGCTAACAAATAACAGGAGTAGCATTGCGTTTCCTAGAGAGTTGGCAGGACCGCGTAATTAACCGTTACTGCCAGCGGCCCGGCCCCGGTGGTGGTCGTAATGGTCAACGCCTGGTTAGCCGTCAATCTCAGCCCCTTGGAGCTGTTAAATTGCCAGCCGCCGTTAGCGGCCAAACTCAACCGGCCAAACAGCCGGGTCGTGGTACCATCCTCCAGTAGCACGGTCCCCGCCGCTCCGGTTGACACCAGGATGTCATAGATCACAATTTGCAGACCCGCGCCGGGCGCGGCAATCAGCGAGGTGTCAGTCTGATTAGAGGTATATTCGGCGGCTACATAGCTCGATTCCGCGCTGCCAATCTGCACTACCTGCCGCCCGGCCGTATCATACCAGGCCCGCACCGCGTCACCATCCGCCACCGCCGCCGGCCGGGTGCTTTCGGCCACGCCACCGTTAATTAATGGATTGTCAGTGCTGGCGCTATCGTGTGCCACACTGCCCTGAGCTGTTGCGCCAATCCGGTTAGAGGCATCAACATTTAGGCCGCGATTGTTGCCGGCGCTGTCTCTAATCGAGACGTGCAAAGCCCGGTCTGCGCTCATGCGCACCGCCCCGCCGTCCCCCTCGTTGACCGTATCCG
>CAZEYI010000121.1:0-3417 GCA_964516785.1 uncultured Candidatus Peribacteria bacterium | reverse complement strand
ACCTTAGTACTTCAGATGAAGTAAATACGACAGGAGTTACAGGAACTGTCGTGACAAACGCAGGTAACGGGTGGACAGCGTATCTGAGATCTGCAAATGGCGGTTTGGACTCAGTCGTTACGGGAGATACAATTGACACAGTTGGATCAATTGATAATTCGCCCACAACCATGACTCCTAATAATGAACAATACCAGCTTCATGTTGCAGAGACATCAGATGCTCAGACAAATGGAGCGCCTGATCCTGAATATGCAGGAAGCATAGCAGGTCCTCAATCTGGCGGAACATTTAATTCAACAGCTCTTGAGCCAATCGCGTCAGGAACTGCATCCACATCCAACTATGTATTTACCATGTATGGGATTGCAAACATTTCAGGTCTCACCCAAGCAGCAAGCGACTATTCTGACACATGGACTGTTGTCGGAGCGGGTAATTTTTAGTACTCCAATTGGCTGGTAATTTCGTTTATTTATCAACTTGACAGATATCACATAGTTTGCTTAAGTTGAATAATGACTGATCAAATTCGTAGAGCATTACTTCAGCGTTTTAAAATGGAAAATGCCTCAAACGACTCGAAGCAAAAGCTGATTGACTCACTTGATCAGTTAATTCAATTTTCACTTCTTGATCTTATAATGGGAAGTTTGAGTCAAGAACAGCAAGAGCAATTTTTGACACTATTTGATCAGGATCCAACAGGAGAAAAAGCTTATGATTTTGCAAAAAATGCAATTCCAGATCTTGAGAAATTGGTTACAAATACTATACAAAAAGAATTAAATGGTTTAGTAGCACAATAAATATGTCAGAATTAGGAGCGCCAGAAGTAGTAGCAGCAACGCCAGGAGGTCAAGAATCTGGATTTATACCAGCCCAAAACGCAAAATTTGCTGAAGGTCAAGCAAAAATCGCAGCACGTCAAGCTCAAGAGGCGTCACGTTTGGAAGCCAGAAAAACTACTGTTGAACCCCCAACAACAGGACAGCCACAAGAGACCTCAGCAGCTTCTGTTCAAAATGCGCCTCAAAATATAGACATTGCAGCAGCAAGTAGGAATATGGATGCTTTGATTCGAGAGGCTCAGGCGAGCCGTGAGCCTAAAGCAGAGCCAGTTTTAACTGCAGAAGTTGCACGGGAGGCGCCAGTGAAAAAGGAATTGTCTGAAAGTGCTGCAAGAATTCAGCGTTCACTTATTAACAACTTAGGCCTTTTTGTTGAGGGGAGAAAGGCAAATGCTGCAGTTATACGAAATGAAGGTAAGACAACTCTTACTGAATCTGGCAAAGACAAAGCAGATACAATAACAAGATTAATAAGTAAAGATGCTGGCAATTACGATGATTTTCGTGATGGGGTTGCGGCTGCACGTGCAACAATTCAAAAAGAAATAGACTCAGCAAGGCGAGCTGCCCGCAAACAAGCCGTGCAATTTGCAAAAGCCTTTGGACAGGAACTTGATAAGGATACGCTAAATAAAGCCTCTCGTGAGCTTGCATCTTCTGGAGCACAAGAAGCAACGGCTCAGCTTGCAATTCTTAACCAGATCTCAAAAGAGCGATATGCTGCCGAGCGCAAACTACAGACAACTGAACGGCAGGCGCAAGTGCTGCAGATTAAGCAGAATGCAACCGATATCCAGCTTGATGCTTATACACGCAAGATGCAAAAAGAAGGAGTAGTACTTCCTACAACAAAAGCAAGGCTTGCAGAAAAATTTGCGCGTGATGTTGTTGCAGGAAGATACGTAAGTGATCCAGTTGCTGAGCAATCAAGCAAAATCGACATGCTCATGCGCGATGCCATACAAGACAGGACTGCTACAGAGCCTGTAAGTGAAAAAGCTGCAGACGCTGTGGCCGAAGTTACTGCTCCACTTAGTGTACAAGCGCAAATAGATCAAGAAATTCAAAGAATGGAAACCACAAATGGTTCGATGAGGTCCGATCTTCCAGAGGCTATTCGAAATGGAATTATTGAACAAATGTCAATGAATGAACCAGGCAAACCCAGTATAGCCGAACTGCTGAATCCGCCAAAGGTTCCAGAAGTAGCAGCAATAGAGACAGTTTCTTCTGAGGACCAAAGCGAGACCCTAATTGCCAAAATCGGAATTCGTGTAGAAGGATTAAAAGGTAAATTATCTCGTTTTGGCAAACTCAAAATTGGTCCGCAGAGTCCTCCTTTGCATAATCCAGCACTTCGCAGAATTGGATATGCAACAACTGGCGCAATACTTGTCGGAACTGCATTTCTTGCAGGACAGGATGGCGGTCCGTCTTCTATAGACACGGGAATGTCTGACAATACAGATTCTTCACATACACTCGTAGTTGATCCGGCAGGATTTGGAGAGCAAAATAATTGGCTGGGTGCGCCCGGAGCTGCACAAACTCTCACCGTTGAAGGCCCTGTTGCTCCAAAAGAAGCACAAGCTGTTACTGGTACTGTTCAGACGGGAGAAGGGCTGACACAAATTGTTTCAAGGATAGAGGGAATTAGTCCAGATGATCCAAAGTTGTTCGATAGGGCCTTGGCACTTGCTACAGAAAATAGAGCAACATGGGAAAGTGAAAATCCTGAGTTTTATAAAAAGCTCGATGAACTAACAAGTCAAGGTCAAAAATTAGACAGTGCAGGGATCAAACAATTACTGCATGATGTTGGGGGCGACAACTACAATTTTATGACACATCCTGATCAGAATTTCTCACTGACCCCACAGATCCAATCCTAAGAATAATTTGTATTAAATAGGCTATATATTTTTTTGTGTCTTGACAAGTAATTTTATTTTTGCCTAAACTAACAATGCCTAATTTGAGTTATTGTTTATGAAACGCCTAAAGTTGTCTAATAATTTTGCTGTAGTAAAAACTACTTCGCGACAAAAGTCTGCTTTTCTTCTTCTTGCAGTAACACTGTTTTACTTAATAAGTCCATTTACCGCTCAAAATGCAGATGCAGCAGCGCTTAACCAATCAATGTTAAGATTTAATAGACTCCAAACAAGTGTTACCGACGTTGGTATTGTTGTAATGCTTGAGGTGGCGGGTACTTCAGATGAAGACTTTGTGGACATTGATTTTGCTTCAGGAATCGTCGTTGATGGAACTCCTGCTAATATTACAACAAACGTAACAGGTCTCCCAACAGGCTGTACTTCACTTGATGTGGGGTCTGCTGCGTCAGCGGTTTCGAGTCAGACTGTGGAGTTTACAATTTCTTCTCCCTCAAATCCAACAACAGGAACTTTGTATTGTTTTAACATTACAGCAGGGATTGACACTCCTGGATCAACAGGATCAAGAGTTAGTACTTTTAGAACTGAAGATTCAGGTCATACACTCATTGAAGAGTCTGATGTTGATAATAATTTCATAGCAAGTGATCAAGTAACGGTTTCTGCTG
>CAZEYI010000120.1:0-3445 GCA_964516785.1 uncultured Candidatus Peribacteria bacterium | reverse complement strand
TTCTACTCAATCCTTTTCTAATGTATGTATAGAAAGGTATTTGCTTCATGGGACCATTTGACCATTGAGATTGGGTATGCTTTCCGATTCTTCAATAGCGAGATAACAATTCCTATCAATTGGGCTATAGAATACTTGGACAATATTATATGACCAATCTTTATGTATCATATTTTTACAATGTGTTTCGGAAGTATATACCTGCATTCCTAAGAAGGCTAGTACTAGCAATATAATAAATGCTCCTATCCATTGCAAAACTGTTTTCATTTTTTATTAGGATGTAAATTATTTTTTTATGTTTAATCCACAGGGGAGTTTTTTGATCCAGAAGAGGTATGCGTTGACGACGAAGTATATCACTGCCAAGACGATGAAGATAATAAGTTTATCTGTCCTGTCTGTCCCTTGCAGGATCATGACGATCATCATAAACAATCCTCGTCATCGCACGAAAGCCCTCACTTCTCCTCTACTTCGTCCTAGTCCCAAGAGCCTAAAGTGCAAGTGTGTATAGTCTCATTTGAGTGGACTTTTGCGTATGACACAGAGACGATGCACGCCTACTCGGAGAGCGTCAAATATGACTAATGATAGGGCAACGATAATGGTTCCAATTTTGACTCATCATACAATAGATAAGTATGCTAAAGCAAATCAAAAAATCATCGTCCCAAGATCTCTAACCAATCATCGAGGCTTGTATTCTATGATCGTATATACCAAGCTCACCACAAACAATACATATGACATATCTCTGACCAACAAGAGTATGGTCTCGTGTTGGATGCTAATTTCTGCATAATACGGCAGTACAACAAATTGGATAAGTAACATCGTAGTCAAAAATCCTATGCTTGATACGCCACTTGCTTGCCCATAGACACCGTCAAATCGATTGATCGCATTGATACACAAGAGCGATCGACAGACAAAAAATAGTGCGAAAACAATCTTGGGAATGGCTACAATCATGCCTTGAAATGTCCATTCGGGTATCCATATGTTACCTACATAGAGTGCAATCAGGATAGCTCCTATCTGGACAATTACTCTGATCCATGCTGGGATATCTGACTGTCCGCGTATGTAGCGTCGCTCATCTCGTGTTGCTATGACAAGCAATATTGCACAGCCAGCGAGCAATCATTGGACGATGGGATGTTGTATGTATTGTGGAAATCAGACGAGAAATCAGACACATATAGCGATGAAGACAAACAATCATTGCATCGTAGGAACTGGACTTCTCTTTGGTGTTATATCGGGCCCTGGTTTGTCTAACACTCCTCGTTTACGAAACAACAAAAGTCACAACGCGGCTATGCTTATCGTACTCAATATTGGAAGAATAAATTGCATGTGTTGTGAAAAGTAAATTTCTCTCACCATATACAATCATAGGTATTTTGCAAATTCTTTGCATTATACAACTATATTTCTATAGTCATTCTGAGGCGTAGCCGAAGAATCCATAATGACTATATGGATCCTTCACTCTGTTCAGGATGACAAGATTATTTATATTAAACAAGCATATGGAAGAATTATTTGATGACATTATACAAGAGAATACGTCAGGTATGAGAGTATTTCTTGCTGATATCGTATCCAAATCGACATCACAACACATACTCACTGACAGAATGGAAGAGTTAGAAAATCTGGTCAATACCTACGGAGGTGTGGTGATTTTGAAGACCTATCAAAAAAGAGATAATGCTGATTATGAAACATACATCGGCAAAGGAAAGTTTGAAGAAATCATGCATGATATGCAGCAAGAAGGAGCGAACTTACTCATTATAGGTAATGTACTCAAGCCTTCGCAGATATATAAAATCAACGAAAGACTCAGACCGATCAAAGCAAAAGCATGGGATAGAGTAGATCTTATACTCAAGATTTTTGATAAACATGCGCAATGAACGGAAGCAAAATTGCAAATTAAGTTGGCAGCGATCAGACATATGGGGCCAAGAATTTATGGTATGGGTATGGAACTCAGCAGACAGTGATGAGGTGGTTCGGGAGCTTCGAGAGGACAAGGAGAAACCAATACAGAGGTCATGAAAAGACACTTGAAAGATAAGGTACTTAAGATCGAAAAAGAGCTCAAAGAGTTTGAAAGGATGCGTATGCTCCACAGAGAAAATAGAAAGAGACAAGGCATGCCGACAGTAGGTATTGTCTGATATACCAATGCAGGTAAATCATCATTACTGAATAGTTTGACAGATAAATGAGTCTTAGCAGAAAATAAATTGTTTGCAACATTGTGAACAAGCGTAGGAAAATTATTTCTCATGAAAGATCCTGTGATGGGAACAGGCAAAGAAGTATTGCTCAATGACACAATATGATTTATCAGAGATCTACCGCCTAAGCTGATCAAAGCTTTCTCCTCAACACTAGAAGATAGTATCGAAAGTGAGCTCTTGCTGCACGTCGTGGATGCGAGTGATCCATTTATCGAGGATAGAATAGCGGTGGTCAATCACATACTCGATGATATCGGAGCCAAGCAAGAAAGAGTGATGGTCTATAATAAGATAGACAAAATTAGTCCTGAAAGACTTGCAGAATTGCAAGAAACATATGGCACCGAAAACTGTGTCTGGATATCAACGTACACTAAAGAGGGACTTGATGATGTTAAGAAATTATTGGCGAAGAAAGTTGTGAAATAGCCTACGTCATTGCGAGCTCAGGGCGTGCAATGACAAAATATTATAGAGAAGCTTCTTGCTTAGACTTTCTGGCTAAGCGCGCAAGCGCTTTCTTGTAGCCACCATATTGACCTTGGAGAAATTTGGAAACTCTCGCAATAGTCGTCGAGGAGGTATCGACTTCTTTTTGGATTTGTGTGTAGGATTCGCCTTTGGAAAGTTTGTGTGCTATATCTAGTCTTTGGCTAAACTCTAGCATCTCATCTGGCGTCATCAGATCACGGAGAAAGTAGAACATATCGTCAGGTTCGCAAATAGTACTCATCGTTCTGCAAAGAAATGCAGATCTTTTTTTGAGCTGAGATATTGTATGGCGTGGATTTTTCATAGTCATATACGAGCAATAAATACTGGATATAAGCTATAGATATGCTGTCTTATGTCAAGTAGAATACTTTAGCGTAATAAAGTGTTGACTTTTGTGGTAAATACTTTATCCTAATAAAGTACTTTAGTATAGTAAAGTGTCTATAATGTACCAAATAGTGTTTGTTTATCACCATCACACAGCCTCACTCCATCGTATGTGGTAGGATTTTGTGTTGATGCTTTTCATCTCCTCTACCAGCGATGGTAGGGGAGTTTTTTTATGTATGAAATTATAGATGGACAAAGAAAGTGAATGGAGCAAATTTAATCAAATTACGCGAGACATATCACAGTTGCCTACAGAAAAACAAAAAAGAATATCCGATTGGATTGCCAATAAGCTCAAG
>CAZEYI010000119.1:0-3462 GCA_964516785.1 uncultured Candidatus Peribacteria bacterium | reverse complement strand
GTCGCGGAGCTTTGGGATCAAGTTCTATGCTGTGTTCTTTTTTATAAATGTAATCTTTTGCAAGACTGAGAAGGTAGGTATATTTGAGCTTTTTATTGTAATTACTCGTAGCGTTAATTTTGGCATCCATATCATGGATATAGTCCTGTAGCTGTGTATCGTCCAAAGATGCAAAATCTATATCGTCATCTAAATTTTTGTATGCATCTAGTCAAGGCTTCTCCGCATCTTTGAAAAATATACCGCTCAACCAACGCAATATCTTACTAGCTGCATCGATATATTTCTTCCCCTGCACCAATTGCTGGATCTCGGTAAAGGTCTGATCTTGTCGATCCTCCTCTTCTTGTTCTCCATCTATTTTATCAAAAACTTTTTTTAGCTCTGGATCTAACACATCATCTGCCAATACATCTAATTTCTGATCGGTTTCTATTTTGACAAGTAATTCATCTGCTGCTTTTTTGATATCAGGAGAAATTTCGGGTTCTTGAATTTCTGGAGTTTTGGTCTGTTGTTGCTGGTCGATTTTGTCTGACATAGCTAACCACATACACTAAATACAATCTATCGCTCCAAGAGCATCATATACATCTTATCTAATTTTTTATCTAATTTATGCAACAATTCATTGTTTTCGTAGATACGAAAACCAGCTTTTTCATAAAGTTTTTGTGCGGGGATGAGTGCATCATATTGCTTACTATTAACGCACAGAAGACACTTCTTTGCTGAAAAATGTTTTTTTGTATAGTCCAGTAGTGACTCCAATAATTTGAGCGATGTACCAGTCCCTCTGTAGTTTGGATCTGTATACACTCCAGCTAGAAAATTGTAATACATATCAGATGTCCCATCTGGGAAATGCAAGCCTTGCATCATAGTCATAATCGCTACAAGCTTACCATCTACATACACTCCCATCGTCTTTCTATCTGACTTAGCCAATCTCTATATCCATTCACGATCCTCTCTTTCGTTTTCTTGTTCATAGCTACCGCCAAATGCTTCTGGAGTATCTTGTAATCATTCCAATCTCAATCTTTTGTATTCCTGCCAATCGTTTGGTCACAATTCTCTCACTTCTGCCTGCTGTTGGAATTTATCTATAGAAAATCTTGTGGATTTGTTTTGATATGGTTGGTCGTATGATGAAGTTGGGGTATTAATCATAGTCATTATGCCGTGTATAAATATATGATAATTATATGGGCACATGTACAATAATGCAACTAATAATCAAACACCTGCAATCGTTTCTGAAGCTCTGGATGTTTACACATATCTTGGAGTATGGTGTGAAATCGACTATTGCGTTGGACGAGATTGAGATGAAGATTGTCCAATAATACTATCATATCATTATGACTTTCTCATCTATTGGCTGACATACGCATGTCATGAACTTTTTGTGTTTTTGCTTGCATATCCTGGACAGCTTGGACAAAAAAATCAAAATCTTTTTTGATCTCATCGGGAAGTAGAATATACTGACTTGGTATAATCGCTAGATAAGTATTGTACTGATCACAGATGGATTGGGTATAGTGGCTTATAGATATATCTATCATATCCTCGACAGTAAAGTCTGCAAATGGTGTTCTTGGATGATGTATCTCATGGAAATTTTGCTGCTGTTCTTGTAAAAATTTGTCATCAGCATACAACTTCATCAATCCTAAGATAGATCTAGCGAGGAGTTTATAACGTAACACGTTATACTCTTTATGATTCATATCTTTTTGCATCCCCTCTACAAGATGTAAGATTTTTGCTATATCTGCCTGTGTGATAGCTATAGCATTTTCTAGTGGATCTTGGCTAACAGTGAGAGATATTTTATTGATCTTTCTTGGAATTTTATCTGAGTTTGTAGATGCTTCACGGCCTACCATCTGTATATCTACTGAGTTTGGAGACTTTTCTTCTACAACAATCTGCGTTCATGGCCTACCATCGTCACCAACAAAATATGATACTCTACCTGGAGAAAAAGCTTTTTTTCATTTCTTGGGATGAGTGTCACGCAATACATTCCTAAGATTTGCTACTAATGTCATATTGTTTGGTCCATGTCTGTATGGCATGCCAAGTATCATAGTAGTCTGCTCAAATGTTGACTTATTTTTTTCGGTTTCTACTGTTGGGTATTCTGCTTTTGTAGTCTCAATAAAAATATCATTTACATGCACAAAATCCCACGAATGATGTAAAACGGTCGCCTTATCCTCACCTCTATATATATTTTCTCGTCAGAGAGTACTACTTTCAGGCATTTTCCCAATCTCATAAACATTGACATTTTAGATTTATAGATATTTTTAGCAAGAGATTGTCGAGCTAAGCTATTGCAATTTATGTATAGACTGATAGTCTTCGTCTTGTTATATCAAACGTGCCCCGATGACTCCATATACTATCCAATACGACAACGAAGCCGAAGATCTGCTCACCAGATTGCTCAAAATAAGAAATATCGACTGTGCGATAGATGATTTTCTCGATCCGAGTATTGCGACCTATTGGACCAATCCATTTTTGCTCAACGATATGAACAAAGCAGTCCAAAGGATCATCACCGCACTCAAAAATAAGGAACACATTACTATCTTTGCCGACTATGATGTGGACGGAGTAACATCTAGTTTTTTGCTGCATACCTTCTTCACCAGATTCCTAAAATACCCTGAAGTTTCTGTACACTATCCGGATAGACTCAAAGATGGATACGGTATCAAAAAACATCATATCGATGCAATAGCTGAGGAAGGACATACGCTTATCATCACCGTCGATAACGGTATCACCGCAGTCGATGAAGCCTTGCATGCAAAATCACTTGGCATCGATCTCATCATTACTGATCATCACGAAGTATCCGAAAAAGGTGTGCCTGATGCGTATGCAGTCGTCAATCCGCAAGTGTCGCCTGACTATACTTTCAAGTGACTCTGTGGAGCTGGTGTGGCATTTAAGCTTATCTGTGCCATGATGGAGACATCTTCCTGGGACAAGGAAAAGAAGAACAAAACATTTATGTATCTGCTCCCTATCGTGGCAATAGCAACGGTGGCGGATTGTGTCCCTTTGGTCAAAGAAAATAGAGTGCTCGTCAAAAAAGGGCTCGAACAGATCAACAGCAATCGCAATGGGATACCCAAATCGCTCAAAGGACTCCTGGATTATCTCAAAATTACCAAACCCATCGATAGTTTTCATATAGGATTTATGATCGGACCAAGAATCAATGCTGGCTGAAGGGTCTGAAGTCCACACGACAGTCTCAATATCTTACTCAAAACTGGTGAAGAACAACTCGCGCACTTGGATAAGTTGGAAGGGATGAATAACGAGAGAAGAAAACTCCAAGAAAGTGCCTACAAACTTGCTGAACAGCAAGTTGATCACGATGAAAAAATACTCATTGCCGTCCATGATGAGTTCCATGAATGAATTATAGGA
>CAZEYI010000118.1:0-3528 GCA_964516785.1 uncultured Candidatus Peribacteria bacterium | reverse complement strand
TTACGTGCGTGTCTAACTCCTCTATATGCGCTTATTTCTTTGAGTCTTTTAATAGCAAACGCTATTTCTCTTCTCAAATCATTTTCCAAAGCAAAATCTTTGAGAGCATCTGAGATTTTCTTTTGCTCAGCCTCATCAACATCTTTCACTTTTTTCATATAATTGATACCCAAGGCATCAAGTATAGATCTAGATCTTTGAAGACCAATACCGTATACGGTAGTTAATCAGATCCAGATAGACTTATTCTCGGGCAATACGTGACCCATCAATCTAAACATGTGGAGATTATAACAAATTATAAATATAGATTAACCCTGTCTAGCTTTTCTCTTAGGATTTTTTTTATTGATACGATATATTTTACCATATCTCTTTACCCAGATGTCTCACTTTTTTGGGTCAAATTTAACTGACGACTTTACCTTCATGCGGAGATGTAAGCGAGATATAAAACAACTAGTTGATAGTCTCAGGAGTTTCTGTAGTCAATGATTCTTGATCAGCCGGAGCGGGCTCATTAACTGGCGAAACACCTTTTGAATATCACTGCAGTCTAAACGTAATGCGACCAAACTTCATATCATAAGGACTAACCTCTATTTTTACTCTGTCTCATTCGATGAGACTGATTTTGTTCATAGCCATCTTACCAGATTTTTTGCACAAGATGACTACGTCCATACCGTCGGGGCGCACTCTATAGTTACCAGCCGGTAACACTTCGAGCACCTCTCCTTCAAACTCAAGGCCTTGTTGCTTAGCCATTAAGCTTTATGCCTTTAACGGTTAAAACAGTTTGCATTGGTCTAAATCCAAGCGTTCTCTGGTATCTATTTTTGATCTTAAATTTGGTAACCGTAATTTTTTCTCCTTTGCGAGATTCACCTACGTCAAACGTAACAGTAGCTTTAGCAACAAATGGAGTACCAACATGTACTGTAGCACCATCAGCAGTAAATACTGCCAATACTGTATCTACAGACATTTTCTTCTCGTCTGAGTCTATATGATCTACAACAATAGTATCGCCTTCTTGTACTATATATTGATGTCCTTGCAATGCAACAACTGCGTACATATTCATTAACATGATGTAGTAAAAACTATACAATCTTACCCAATTGAGCCAAGGTATTGTATTTCTTCTTTGTTCTTCTGTAAGCTCCAGAGATGATAGCTCTAATTCTTCTATATCTTCTTGAACCAGGGAAGTCATAAGCTACAAATTTTCTATACCACTTAGTGCCAGAGTGTTTTTGTTTCTTTGCTGTGTCCAAAATATGAGACGCCCAAAGCTCTTTCTTGAAAAAAGAAACTACTCTTTCATTAGTGTTCAAATCACCACTTCTATACACGACGAAACCCATAATACAAACAATAGGAGGAATAAAACGCTCAAACAATGAGACGATGATATCATTTTTCTGCAAAAATGCAAGGTATTTTACTAAGGAGGACTTGCCGAAAGCCGGAATCGAACCGGCACGGAGGATTAACTCCGGAGGATTTTAAGTCCTCTGCGTCTACCAATTCCGCCATTCCGGCAAAGAACGTCCTCCTTGAGACTTATTTAGTAACCTCAGCACAGATTTTATCAAAGACAGCTGGGAAAGCCAAAGCAATATTAGACAATACTTTTCTATCCAATTGCACTCCCTTTGCAGTAACAGCACCAGCAAATCTACTATAAGAAATACCTTTTGCTCTAACAGCAGCAGACAATCTCTCAATCCAGAGTTTTCTGAATTCTCTCTTCTTTTCTTTTCTACCCTTATAAGCATGCTGACCTTGTTTTACCAAAGCAGCTCTTACTTGCTTATATACCTTGCTTCTACCAAGTCTAAATCCTTTAGCAGCGCGAAGGAATTTGCTATGTCTTCTCTGTTTTGTAAGACCGTTCTTTACTCTAACCATGATGAACTACTTGTATGGGATTAAAAGTTTCAATGATCTGATATCAGCCTTAGAAGCTATCTTTCCATAAGGACGACTCTTGTTATTTTTTTTCTTCTTATTAGTAAGAAGATGGTTGTTAGCAGCTTTTTTGAAAACCAACTTACCAGATTTAGTTTTGTGGACTCTTTTTTTTGCTCCACTGTGTGATTTGATACCCTTACGCATCTAACTATTGCTTCTTAGCGAATAAAATAATGCTGAATCCATGTACTTCTTCTTTTGGAGCAGCATCTCTTGGTCTACCATACAATAAGAGATCGTTTTGCAGCTTCATAAGTTTTTCTTTTGCTTTGGGAGCAAATATCTTCTCCCTTCATCTCAATCTAATCGAGAACTTTACCGCATGACCGTCTCCCAAGAATTCTATAGCATGCTGTACCTTGATTGCTAAGTCATTGTCTCCTATCGCGTATCATATTTTGATTTCTTTCATATCTAGTTTTTTCTGTTTCTTCCTTTTTTCTTTTTCTTCTTTGCCTTTCTCGTATTGGTGTTTACCATAGTCTACGATCTTAGCTGTTGATATCATTTTATCTCTATCGTATGATATTTGCACCAAATCCAAACCACATTCATCTTTGAGCTCTAGAGCTTTTTGTCTAGTCAATATCCCGATGTTTTGACCATTTTGATCAATCACAAGAACATTTGGTGCTTTGATGTTTTCGTTGATAAAGATTGGCATTGGACCTCTTTGTTGGGAATTGGGTACAAAGGATCTTTTTTCCATACAATATAGATAATATAAAATCCTGGTGTTATGAACATACTCCCGACGGGATTTGAACCCGTGATCTCCACCGTGAGAGGGTGGCGTCATAACCGGACTAGACTACGAGAGCGTTTGGCCAAAGCCAGACCCATCACGTAACTCTTCCGAACCAAGACAAGGCATCAATTTGCCCATGCTTGGAATCGAACCAAGAACCTACAGCTTAGAAGGCTGTCGCTCTATCCAATTGAGCTACATGAGCGTAATATTAAGAAGCTCCACACAAGCTCCGATTGTACACTAATAGAATTTGGACCCTAGGGGAGTCGAACCCCTCACCTCCTCGGTGCAAACGAGGCGCTCTAGCCAAATGAGCTAAGGGCCCAGCTAGATGAATGTAATGAGATTGTAACTTTGGGCAGAGCAGGATTCGAACCTGCGTAGCCGTGAGGCGGCGGATTTACAGTCCGCAGTAATTGACCGCTCTACCATCTGCCCATGTAGACACTATTGCAACTGTAGTGCTGTTGGATCAGATATTGTCTGCGTATTGGCTACACCAAACATAATCAAGAACCCAATAATGATGACCACAAATCCAAATGCAAGATAACCGTTTCTCGTAGATCATAGGTGCTGATTTGCTCGAGAGATCGAACCAAACATTTCGGCAAGATTAGCTGAGAAGTACATCAAAGCAAATCAACCTCACACCACAAATAAACCGATAACAATACGTCCCAACATCAGGAATCTTAATAAGATATGTAATAAGCGGACAACGGGACTCGAACCCGTACGGACAGAGCTGAAGTCTGCCATGCTACACCAATTACATCATATCCGCAGCTTAGCTT
>CAZEYI010000117.1:0-3712 GCA_964516785.1 uncultured Candidatus Peribacteria bacterium | reverse complement strand
TAGCTCCGCAGCTGCTTCTCATTCTTCTGCTCCACCAAAAAGAAATAATTTCATCCCACTTTTACATATATAAAATTACTTTCATTCTTTCGCCAACAAATGCCATTCATGAGGATTGCATTCGTAGATTTCTCTCTGCATTTTTTTGGCAGTTTCTGTAAATAGTTTGGCGTTTATATTTGTCAGTCTATCTTCTTTTCGTATCTCAGATATTTTGTGCCCTTCGTACATTTTTTCCATAATTTCCAAGTCTGGATCTAGTGTGTCTGCATCTTTCATTATCTTGGATTCGATAGTTTCTCTGCCTTCTGCCTCGTGCCAGAGTGCGATAAACTCTTCACCAATACTGACATTCTTAAATGTATCTGCAATTGCCTTATCCTCATGTCTATCCACATATTGTTTGGAAACATAATGCGTATCCGCTGATCTAATCTCTCCAATATCATGGACTAGTATGAGTTTGAAAATATGGCCGACATTTTCCACCCCTTCATGTTTGGCAAGTATCGCAGCTATCCAGCATGCTCTCATGGTGTGCTCAGCTACATTGGCCACATCATTACCATAAAATTGATTCCATGTCCTAGCAGTTCTTCTGAGTGTCCCTATCTCGAAGAGGAAGTTGATATCATTGCGAAATTGCAGCATTGGATAATACAGTGATAAATTATGTCCGTATGTTATTGTTTTGTAAGAAATTATCCATAGTATATTGTCTATGTATTATAGCGCCCCAACTCTCATATCTACCAAAACAGGTAACAATACTTTCACCTATGACGAAAGAATTGCAGCTTTTGGCAAAGCTGAAATTACAGTCCCTGCATTGATCGATGGTACCTTGGACGATGTGCAGATCTGAGAAACTACTACATTTGCTGAGCTCGAACACAATGAACCAAAGCTATTTTACGGCCTCCAAAATATCGTTCATATCCAGTGAACAAATATCTATATCATGGACAATCATAATCACGCACTCTATTGCCGATACAAAGCATTGCACGAAGGTGTTATAGTCAAATGATTGCCAGTCATCCACATCGATCAGCATAGCGATCTCTGAGAAGCACCGTCTTTGATAGATAGAAGTAAGGAAAAAAATTTGGATTATATTGCCCGCTACGTCAATGAGATTTGTAATGTAGGTAATTTTATCAAACCAGCAATTATCTCTGGATCGATCTCCGAATGTACGCAGTTGAGGACAGAGGAATCCTTACTCGATTTTCAACCCACTAGGCCATATATACTGGATATCGATATCGATTTTCGAGTACCAGAGATGTCACTTCGTGATATCCCAGCAACTCTCGAAAAAACAAAAAACTTGCTCCGTGGAGCAAGTCTGGTAACGATAGCGACATCGCCATATTTTATGGATCAGCAGAAAGCGATAGAAATTATCCGTCAAATCCTTACATAAAGACAAATTTATTTACCCCATCTCCATGCCAAAAATTCTTGTCTCTGGATCGGTCGCATATGATCATCTTATTCGCATCAACCAAAAATATAGCGATGTTATCATGCCAGATCAATTAGCTACACTGAGTGCATGATTTTTAGCTCATGATGTCGTCCTAGAAAATGGATGAACAGCACACAATATCGCATACAATCTGTGATTGCTATGACTCAAAAATGACACCATCATGCTCGCCACTGTAGGTGATGATTATCGTGTCGCTGCACATTTGGAGCCATATGTTTCCTACGACTACCTTCATACCAAAGCAAATCTCAGGACACCAACTGCATACATTATTACTGATGCCAACAGCAGACAGATCACGGTCTTCTATCCAGGCGCATTGGCACATGCTGCAGAGCAAGAAGTAAAAAATGTTACTAGCTGAGATCGAGTTATCATTGCTCCCAATCAAAAAGAGGCAATGGTAAAACACGCCCAAGAAGCTCATGCTCTAGGTGCACAAGTATTGTTTGATCCGGGGCAGATGTTGGTCGCATTTAGCGATACAGATATCGCTGCGATGGCTAAGTATAGTAATGTGATATTGCTCAACGAATACGAATACGAACTCGTCAAAAAAATGACCAACTGGAGTGATACTGAGTTTGTGCAAGTCTTTGACAAAGTAATTATCACCAAAGGAAAAGATGGAGTAGTCTGTCGTGATAAAACACAAGATGTTCATGTCCATGGATGTATTGTTGCAAACGCAGTCGATCCAACATGAGCAGGAGATGCTCTCAGATCTGGCTTAGTGGCTGGTTTAGCCCGCACAGGTGATTGGACCACAGCATTGAGGTTGTGAAATGTGATGGGCTCATTTGCAGTAGAACAATTGGGTACGATGCACCACACACCATCACTCCAAGATATCCAAGACAGGTTTGAAAAAACATATGGTATCAGTATAAGCCTAGCATAATTTAACCTATTATATGACCATGGATCACAAAGAAGGACAATACAAAGTAAAAGATATTTCGCTTGCTGCACGATGACGCAAAGAGATAGAATTAGCAGAAGCAGAGATGCCAGGACTTATGGCATTGAGAGAAGAATTTGGCGCAAGCAAGCCTTTGGCTGGAGCCAGAATTGCAGGATGTCTCCATATGACTATCCAGACTGCGGTATTGATAGAAACATTGGTTGCCTTAGGCGCAGAAGTCAGCTGGAGTTCATGTAATATATTTTCGACACAAGATCACGCAGCTGCGGCGATCGCAGCAACAGGCGTGCCTGTATTTGCGTGGAAAGGCATGAATGCAGAAGAATTTGATCGATGTATTGATCAGACATTGCATGCGTTTTCTGATGGTAAAGCATTAAACATGATACTCGATGACGGAGGTGATCTCACCAATCTCGTCTTAGACAAACATCCAGAACTCATCGCAGATATCCGTGGTATCTCCGAAGAGACAACCACAGGAGTACATCGTTTGTACGAGAGGATGCAAAAAGGAACGCTCACATTGCCCGCTATCAATATCAATGACTCAGTAACCAAATCCAAGTTTGATAACAAATACGGATGTAAAGAAAGTGCGGTCGATGCTGTACGTCGTGCAACAGATATTATGCTTGCAGGCAAGAGAGTAGTTGTTTGTGGTTACGGTGATGTAGGTAAAGGAACAGCTGCATCATTCAAATGAGCTGGATCGATTGTAACCGTTACCGAGATAGATCCTATCTGTGCATTGCAGGCAGCTATGGATGGCTTTGAAGTCAAAAAATTAGCAACGGTTGTGGGTGTTGCAGACATTGTGATCACCACCACAGGAAACAGAGATATCGTCAGAGAAGAGCATTTCAGAGCTATGAAAGACAAGACTATCGTCTGTAATATCGGGCATTTCGATACGGAGATCGATATGGCGTGGTTAAATGCCAATTACGGTAATACCAAGATCGAGATCAAACCGCAAGTAGATAAATATACGATCAATGGAACGGATATCATCATCCTCGCAGAAGGGCGTCTAGTAAATTTAGGCTGTGCAACAGGACACCCATCGTTTGTGATGTCAAATTCATTTACCAACCAAGTATTGGCGCAACTCGAGTTACGAACGCATCCAGAAAAATATGAAAACAAAGTCTACATGCTTCCCAAACATTTGGATGAAAAAGTTGCTAGACTCCACCTCGCAAAAATCGGAGTGGAATTAGAGGTATTAAACAATGAGCAGGCAAGTTATATCGGCGTAGATGTAGGTGGACCATATAAGCCAGAGT
>CAZEYI010000116.1:0-3746 GCA_964516785.1 uncultured Candidatus Peribacteria bacterium | reverse complement strand
CGACCGCTCTGCCAACCTTCCATGACTGAGAGGATACTGAAAAGCAGCAGAAAAACAAGCAAAGCCATCCTGCTGGATGGCTTTGCTTGTTGCAGTTAGCTATGGTTTTCAAAAAGAATCTTTATGGCAGATATTCTAACAAATCTTCTAACAAAGCTATAGATTCTTCCAATGCTCCTTGAGCTATATAGTTGGTATATTGCATACCCAATACCAAATCTTTGACGCGCTGATTGTTCATGTTTTGTACTTTCTTGGATATAGCATCAAGAGTTTTGCCAAAGGTAATAACGATAGGCAATTCTTTACGCATAACAGCTAATTCTTTCTGCACTGATTTCTTGTCAGTAAAGAAACTAAGATCCACCTCATCTTCATCAAAAGTTACTCCCATTTTTGAGATGATATTTTTTCGCAATAGTGCTGCTTGTCATACTCTTTTGTCTAGTTCTGATAGGCTCTTTGGTAGATCACAGTCCATATATCATTCATATTCTGGGTTTATATCACAGTATTGCACGTATTGTGGCAAATATTTTGCAAGACCATCTTGTACATGGTCCATAAGATTTTCCACAAAGTCCACCAACAAGATATCTACATACGCATCTTCTGTGATAGCCGATTCTTCTTCAGACTCTGTTTGTGTTTCGGCAAATTCTTCTACCTCATCCCAAAAACTTTCATATAGACTAGTAACTGTGCTGTTATCCAGATTGTATGCTATATATCAGTATAGTCATTGATCTTCATTTTTTTCGCAATAATGTTCAAAGACAATAAACGCTGCCGATGGTTTATCATTACTTCGCTGTATATATTGTACATCAAAGCCACCAATAACTTCGTTGCATCATCTCCCATCCCCACTAATATCCATGCCTGCAAATGCATCAGGATTGAAAGGATGACGAGTTGCATTATCATATTCTCCTTTTGCTAATTTCCCTTCTCCAGATTCAAATACAAATTGTAAAGGAGTCTGTAATTGTGTAGGATCTGTTACAGTAAAAAACACGGCTTCATCATAACTATTTTTGGTGGCCTGTATTTTTGATCATTCTTCGCTTGCAAATACCTGTGTCTCTCACTGATTAATATACGCACCTTCTTCACTTGTTACAAGCACCTCAAAAGACACATCGTCATATGCAAAAACTGAACTCAATCACAAAAATAGTCAAAAAACCATAAGCGATAATTTTTTCATGTATTGTACAATAAATATAAAAATACTTTACCCGTATGTAGTATTGTCACAGACAAAAGCAAGAAAATAATTATCCAAAATAATAGATTCTACCTATTATTTTACCCCCCCCTTATAAATGATGAAAAAATGGATCAAAATTTGCTTTATTTTTTGTATGTCGATATAATAGGGATAAGAGAAATTTATTTTTTACTCTCCCTCATGCAAAAAAACCTTCTTAAATTTGGTGCTATTTTTACTGCAGGTCTTATGGTGGCCTACTCAGTTAATGCCTTTGCCTATACAACTATTGAGACAAGTATTCTCAATGCTGTACAGACTATCAAGAGGTCTATATTTACATCTGATGGTACAACTAACGGTACAGTATTGGTTGATATAAATACAGGATCAAAAATTTTTATCAGCTCTGGCGTACTCAACAATACCAATGCTAATAGAGTATTGTGATTGGATGCAAATGGGTATGTTACTACCAATGTCACACTTACTGGTGGGAGTGGAAATTATTCTCCACGAGAAGTAGGAAATTGACTTCATTCGGTACAAGTAATCTGAGATTGATCAGATCAGGCAAATGGAGATTATAGTATCGTTGCAGGTAAAGATAATACAGCAGATGCACGAGCTGCAACTATAGCAGGTGGTGAAAACAACAATATCGCAAGCGGTTATGCAACAGCGCACGCAGTTATAGGTGGAGGTAGAAACAACTCTGTTAATGGAGAAATGGCTACTATATGAGGATGATGATATAATACAGTGTATGGATCCTATTCTATAGTCGCAGGAGGATACAATAATAGTATCCAATCAAATTATTCAATTATAGCCTGAGGTCAAAACAATGTTGTAGATGGAATTCGATCAACAATTGGATGAGGGACAAACAATAGTATATCATGAAGCAATGTCGGAGTCTCTACAATAGCATGAGGTAAGGAAAATGAGATTGCCTCTAACAATTGATTTATCGGATGAGGATGGGCTAATAGAATTTTAGATAATGGCAATATTTGATCAAGTATCGTATGAGGAGAAGAAAACATAGTTGAAAGCAAATACTCTCTTATCGGATGAGGAAGACGCAATTCAGTTAACTGAGATTTTTTGTATATATTATGAGGACAGAGCAATGTCATTAATGGATGAGCATATGCGACTATATGAGGAGGAATAAACAATCTTGTGGACAATTCACCTTCAAGTAGTATTTTATGATGAGAACGAAATAAAATACATTATACAGATGGCTCAAGCATTTTATGAGGCAGGCACAATATCCTGTCAAATAATCAAGAAGCAGTAATCGTGGGATGACAATGAAATACAATCACTTGATCAGTAAACTGATATATATGATGAGGTGCTGGGAACATGGTATCAGATACTATCCTTCCGACATCTAATCTAGCAGATCAAATAACTGGAGTATCTAGTATCCTAGGCGGACAGTATAATAATTTGAACGGAGATATATCTAGTATAGTGTGATGAAGAGATAATATATTAGAGTGAAGATGAAATTTTATTGGATGAGGTAAAAGCAATAAATTATATGGAGCCTACTCTAGCATATTGTGAGGTAGATTGAATACAATCAACAATTCTTATAATTATGATTATGATGAAGATCTGGGATGGTTTGGTCTTAACTCCATTGTTTGATGAGGATGAAATCTGATAGACGGGGGAACAAGCAATACGATTCTCGGGGGCGGCGCTAATTTTATATATTGAGATTGAGACCAATACATATATCCATCGTCTAACATAGTATGAGGTAATAATACTATAACATATGGATGATTAAATCTTAACATATCTAATCAAAGCACTATAACATGAGACAATAGCACGATACTATGATGAGTACTTAACAATATAAACGGTTGAATATTTAATTTTATCCTTGGTACCAATAGTAGCATAGAACCAATAGATATTTCAACACCAAACACAAATAGCTATATCATATGATCAAGTTCTAGTGTAGTATGAGATGAATCAATGACGCTATGACGAAATGCTCACGCATGGACGACAGGTAGAAACTTGATGGCAATCAATTTAGATTCGGCCAATGCATTTACTGCATATGGTAGCATGAGTATGCTTATAAATGCCCCATACTGAGTTGGTATCAACACAAATTTAGTATCTCCTGGTTTAGCTTTAGAGGTCAATGGTCAAATCAAATGATCATACGTATCTCCTAACAACAATCCTGGTCTCACACAAACAGTAAACCTTATGGGAGCAAATAGTGCTGCATGTACCATGACTATAGAAGCAGGTATTATCACAGCAACAGACTGTCAGTAATCTTTTAGCATCTAAAAAATCATGCGATGCAACTACACAAAAAAATCGCTATTGGGGTGCTAGGATTTGCTGGAGCTATGACTGCAGTATTTGCCAATACACCATCAAGCATCATTAGTCCTACAAGCTTAGAAAATATATTTCCTGGGATATCCAACCGAGAAAGTCCTATTCGCTATATCCGAGGAGATAATGAATTTAACGGTAT
>CAZEYI010000115.1:0-3794 GCA_964516785.1 uncultured Candidatus Peribacteria bacterium | reverse complement strand
ATGTTGTGGTCTAGGATTTCTAGTCCTCATATCCTGCTGTCTTTCAAAAGGAGCAGGTTGTACATAGACAGGTTCATCACCTTTTGCTTTGAGTACAACATCTTCTACAGAAGCGACACTGGATGTATCTTCTTTTTTGGGAGCTCATTCAGGATCTGAAAATCACAATCACGACAAAAACCCTCCTCATCAAAGCAGTTCCTCGGATTTGAGTACTTTATCGTCTTCCTTTTTTTGTTTGGGACTCATTAAATTTGACAACGTAAAAAAGCAACATATTGCGTTGATACTACGCAAATCCCATCACAATGCAATCTTTTTTGTATCCAAAAACCTGTAGCCAACAGACCAAAGCTCGTATTGCAAACTAAATACAAATCACTACATATAGCCCATGATTTAATTCGTTTTTTTGTATATGAAAAAAAATCTTGTTAAGGGTAAAAATGCTAATTACGAAATTAGTATAACGGTAGATACTGCAGAGTATACTAAGGCCGAAGAAAAAGCTATCAAACACTTCCAAAAAGAATTTGAACTCCAAGGATTTAGAAAAGGTGCAGTACCTTTGCATTTGGTCAAAGAAAAAATCAGACCAGAATATCTCACTATCGGCGTCTACGAAGAGGTAATAAACACTGGTCTCCAAGAAATACTTAGCGAAAATCCTACTATCAGATTTATCGGAGAGCCATACGACATCAATCAAGACAAAAAAGAAAATGAAACAACCCTCACATTGAAGCTTGATATATATCCAACTGTCGAAATAAAAAACGACAAATGGACGAAGCTCACTATCCCAAGCATCACGAGCGAACCTACACAAGAAGAGATTGACAAAGCTATGATGCAGATCAAGAAAAATTATGCAGATTACCAAGATGCAGATACTATCGGTGAAGACACAGTAACCAAAGTAAATGTAAATTTCTTAGACAAAGATGGTAACGAAATCCATAATACCAATACATTTGTAGGGGAACAAGAATTTGCAGAAGATAAATTTTATGCTGCTACATTTGTAGGCAAAAAGAAAGACGAAGAATTTACTATTCCCTATGATGAAAAAAAACAACCACATAGTTTCCACCTCCACAAAGAAGAACTTGCAAAACCTACACAGATCAAACTCAAGGCTATCGATATCAAGAAAATAGCGTACCCTACATTTGACGAAGCGATGTTGCAAAAATTGTTTGGTAACGAATCTACCGTAAAAAATGAAGCAGATCTTGTGAACTTCATCAAGCAAACACTCGTAGAACAAAAATACGAATCAGAACTTGTAAAAGCAGTAGAGGAGTATATCCAGACAGTAAAGAAAGAAAGTATGGAAGTAGCTATCCCAGCAACAATGATCAACGAAGAATACAAAGTCAGAATCCAAAATCTCGCTCAGAGATTTGGTGGTGATCAGACGAAGATGCAAGAATATCTTACAAAGATGGGCGAAGAACAAAGCAAGAAATTTCTGGATGATATCAAGAAAGCATCAGGTGAAAGTCTCGAAAAATTCTTCATCCTGAGACAAGTCATAGAAGAGCTCAAGATCGATGTAAACCGAGAAAAACCAGAAAAACTCGAGATAGAACACAAACTCTACGCTAAATTAGCAGAAGAAAACGGCGAAGCAAAAAAACCAGCGAAGAAGAAATAGTCGTCTTCTGTCACTCTGAGCATAGCGAAGAGTATGGTCATATATTAGAAAAAGCCACCCCAACGGGTGGCTTTTTCTATCATTGACTAAATATGTAAAATAAATATAGTAACAGTAAGTACATATACGCATACAAAGGGTCGAAAGATCCGTATATGGCTTACTGTTTTCGGGGAGCGATCCCTAAGGGGGCGGCGTTTCGCTGCCCCAACCTTAAAACTAAGATAAATCAATGATTTTCATTCATAGAAATTGCCAATCCAAACTGATAGAAAAAGTAAGAAGTAATATGCAGGGAAGAGAGGACGAAGAAATAGACGATAGACTTAACAAGCTATCTAAACCTGGCTGTTTTTTCATAAATGATTTCTATGACTGTATACATACTGATAAGTACAATATAGAAGCTCTAAATACAGCCAGTGAAACTACATTGATACAACTATATGACATACTGAAAGAACAAAAAAAATATAAAAAGATCAAGGAAATATTTAGAAAATTAAAAATTGGAATAGATGAAAAAAGACCTGAAATCAAATATATGTTTGATACGTTTCTGACCGAAACAAATTTCAAAAAAGGATTGAAGCACAAAATAAGAGGAGCGCGTTATAATAAGATATTAGAGGCAAGACAAGCAGAGATACTAGAAGTCGTAGGACAAGATCCTGCACTTATACAAAAACTCATTACTCATATTGGCTATAAGCATATACTCCAGGAAAAGAAAAATAGATATCTGGGACTCTGTCCAAAGCACACAGAAAAGACCCCATCATTTACGATGACCAAAGATGGGCAACGTAGCAAATGTCATGGTTGTGGTATGTCATGAGATATTATAAAGGTCTTGGCAATACTAAGAAATGAACCCAGTTATATAAACAATATCAACCCTACCTATCAAGCGCTCAAAACACTAAAAAAGGAAAAGAAATCAGAAACATAGGTAACTAAAGTTTCTTTACATCATTCTGTATCATCCTAACGATCTCCGGAAAAGTAGGCACTTGAAAATGTCCATTTTTACTTTTGTATATAATAAATTTTTGCTTTCCTTAGCTTATCTCTATATTTCTCAGCATGCGACACGGGTACTATAGGATCATCTTTTGGAAACATAAGATAGAGGTTTTTCGTATTTTTTTCAAGTAATGATAAATTTGATTTGAGCTTAAATCCTCCAGCCAACTCATCTATCACTATAGTGTTGTCAAAAGGCGGACACACTAAATACGTAGACAATATTTTTTTAGGAAATGTATGTTCTGATAAATATTTGGCCAGGAAAATGCCGCCTAGGGAAGCGCCAATCAAGATAACATCATTTTTCAAGTAGGGGATATATCTCTCAAAAAATATCTTCCACTCACTGTACTTAGCATTGTCTTGCAAAGGCATACGAGGCTTGATTATATCAAATTTTGTACCCAATTTTGTTTCCAGATAATTATAATTCCAGCTTATTTTCTTTTCCAGTGAAATCGTTCTCGTTTTGAGAAAATGCAGATAGTCTTTCTGACTCTTAAAGGTATATCCACCATGAATAAAAAATATTTGTTTCTTATCTTTCATAGTACATCCAAAATAAATTAATTCATATCCCACACATAATTAATCGGCCCCAGAGTAGTTGCCGTCACTTCCATCATAGCCCCAAATTTCCCTGTCTGCACGACAAATCACGCAGCGCGTAACTTTTCGATAAACAAATCATACACTACGACAGCATCCTCAGCAGGCGCACTATCAGAAAAACTCATCTTGGCTCCTTTGTCGTTACTCGCATAGAGTGTGAAATTTGATATCACCATAATCTGCCCGACAATATCACGCAAAGTTGCATCCAGACGACCCTCATCATTTTTGAGCCATCTCATATCTCCTATCTTGGAAACCACTTTTTCTATTTTTGCCTCATAATCAGTGACATCATTTTTGTGTACCCCAAAATATATAACAATTCCCTTATCTATAGTATTCCTCTCATCCGTATCGTGGATCCATACTTCAGCTTTTTCGACAGCCTGTACTAGCAAACGCATCTTATTTTCTTGTTTTTAAAATCTGTATCGCCACCAACAAGGGAAACGCCACTATTTTCCTCCAATGCACCTTCCCCCAAAAAAAA
>CAZEYI010000114.1:0-3801 GCA_964516785.1 uncultured Candidatus Peribacteria bacterium | reverse complement strand
TGCCAGCCACGTCTCCATTTCATGTATTGTGCGCGTAGTAGTTCCAACTCCAATTTCTTTACCATTTTTGATTTGAGTGGCATTTTGGCCACTAACCTCCTGTGCCTGTCACAGACTTAGAGCCAAGGTAAGAGCTAATCATGCGGCTAATCAACTAAGTCAACTTTTCCTGTTTGATTCTTGAGATGGAGAGATTGTAAGCATTTTATCATAAATTAACTAAAACAAAAATCGCGTGCTAAAAATTTCGCTACGCGATCTTGCCGTAAGATGTGACACTGTTTGGACCTTGTATCTGCATATGCAGTTTTGGGGTTAAACGTCAGTGATTCTATATTAGATTTTTGTGTAGATAAGTCAAGTATATGCTAGATATTGATAAACAAAAAAAGACCCACATACGCGAGCCTTTTGAGAGACGGAACAGAGTTTTGTGTTCTCTTGATTCTTTTGTGCTAGAGCATAATAAGGCACCGATCGGATTCGAACCGATGAACCAAGGTTTTGCAGACCCGTCTATTGGACCACTCTAGCACGGTGCCGTAACGCAAAATGTATTTTTTTCCTAGTGTTTTTCAATACAAGCACGATTGTATTTACATAAATCATACAAATGAATACACAAGACATCATCGTACAGACAGCAGATATGGTCAAACAAAAGTTTGTTGGCGAAGCATCATGACATGATCGACGACACATCTATAGAGTACGACAAAATGCCAAACACATTGCTGCAGGCGAAAAGTGTGATATATTTGTGGTAGAGTTATGAGCATTATTGCACGACATAGCAGACTACAAAGCTCATGATGGCGATGAAAAAATTGGAGGCAAAGTAACCAGAGAACGATTAACAAGTTTACAACTACCTGAAGAAACTATACAGGCAGTGGTACATATAGTAGATAGCATTTCTTTCAAAGGCAAAAACCATGACGAAGGACAAAAATCCATCGAATGTCAGATCGTCCAAGACGCAGATAGATTAGATGCTATATGAGCTATTGGAGTAGCCAGGACATTTGCCTTTGGATCACATAGATGAGCTCCTATGCACGATCCCGATACTCAACCAAAAATAGACATGACGAGAGAAGAATACATCAACAACAAAAAATGAAGTACGGTCAATCACTTCTACGAAAAACTCCTACTACTCAAAGATCGTATGAACACAGCTACAGGCAAAAAAATTGCCCAGCACAGACACGAATATATGGAGGGATTCCTGCACGAATTCCTAGCTGAACGAGATGGCAAAAAATAGTTATAATATACTCTCTATTTCTTCCTTACTAATAGGCCCTTCTCTCAAAATCTGCACCTTTCCATCAACTATTTGTACTACAGTAGAGGCTATAGTCCCCACAGGATAATTATTTGGCATATAATACGATACTTTATCACCAAATATAGCTTCGGCCTGAGCCACGTTTTCAGCTGGTTTTTCTCCAGTAATATTTGCACTAGGTACTGCCAAAGGGAAATTAATTGATTGCAACAATTCTAATGTATCAGGATGTGCAGGGATTCTCACACCAACATAAGCTGATCCTGCACTAATGCGATCAGAAATAATATCTCTTTTGGGCAAAACCAAGGTAATTGCACCTGGCATAAAATTATCGATAATTTTTTGTTCTACAGGATCCAAGACTTTTGCATAATTAAGGATGTCTTGCTTACGGCCAACCTGAATAGTAAGCGGCTTATGATCAGGCCTTCCTTTAATCTTAAAAAGCTGACCAACGGCCTTTTCATCCAATGCATTGACAGCCAAACCATAGACAGTTTCAGTTGGAATAGCAACTATACCACCTGCGCGCAATACCTTTGCTGCGTCTGTGATTGATATCATAGAGTGTTTTTTTACAATACAAATATTTTATAGTGTATCTTTTGGATGATCCAAACTCAAGCTAAAGTAGTAGATATACAATACAGTGCAAACAAACTCGTCGCATATATCACATTTGTACCTGAGCAAATATTCGAATTTCACGGATGACAATTCGCATTTATAGAAATTCCTGATATACAAGACGCCGACGGCAAGGCTCTCAAGAGAGCGTATAGTATCTGATCTAGCAACGCGCAACTCCAAACACAATGAACATTTACTACGCTTGTAAAGAAAACACGCAACGGCGGTATGTCTGACTATCTCACCAACAAATTACAAGTTGGAGATAGTATAAAATGTACTGCTCCACTAGGACATCTCGGCAAAGAATCCAAATCCGATACTTATCTTCTTATATCAACAGGTAGTTGATTAACACCAATTTATAGTATGTATCAGACACTAATCACAAGCTGACAATATACTAAAATCGCACATATTTTTGGCGAAAGACAGCAAGAAAATCTTATAGATAGTATCATAAACGCGCGACAGGAAACAGATACAATAAGACATTATCTCCATCTTTCACAAGACACCAAAACAGGTCGACAACCAGGACATATACAGGCAAGCCTAGATAAGGCACTCGCATTTCTCGATACATCAAACATACAAGTCTACATCTGTGGCAAACCCACAATGGTAGAAGATATTGTAGAACAATTGGTACAAAAGTGAATTAGTCCAGACAATATAGCTTTTGAAAAATACTAGTTTGGTGGCAAATTTATAATAACAGAATTTGCATTTTGAGCCATAGTATTACTATCTGTTTTTTCTCGATTGTATTGTTGTACTTTGAGAAGCTGTGTCTTCACTATCTCATATTCAAAAGCGGCTCCATCACGCTCTTGCATCGCCTGTCTTAAGAAATATCCGCGAGTTGATGCCAGATTAACATATACCAGATACAGCAAAAAGAAAAATATAATAGCAACCATAAGAGCACCTATTTTCACTAAATCCATCAGCGTGTTGTGCCTCTGATAATGCTCGAGCATCCTCATCCATGCAGACACGACCACTCTTTTTGAACGAAATGCAAACGTATTCATAGAACAATCCAAAAAAATAATTTATGATATCTTTTCTATACATCTCAACAAAGCACTTCTCGATGCTCTATTTTTCTGTACTTCCTGTCGAGTTGGCTTTATAGGTTTTTTATGCACCAAAGCAAATCATCCTCACACCACAAGATCAGCAAAGGCTTTTTTGACCATTCTGTCTTCGATGCTATGAAAGGTAATAATGCCACATCTCCCGCCAACAGACAAAGAAGAAGTGAATGTTTCCAAAAAACGACGCAACTCTCCCAACTCATCGTTTACTTCAATTCTCAAAGCCTGAAACAATACTGTAGTAGCTCATTTTCCTATGCCAAATTGTCAGAAAAAATGACGAAGTCACTGTGTCGTAGCAAATCTTTCTTTCAATCTTTGCTTCACAATCCCCAAAGCAATTTCATGCGATTTCTCGGGAGTAAAATCAGCATAATCCACGAAAATACGAGTCAACTCATCCACAGAATAGGTTTGCAAAACCGTCGCTGCAGTCTTCTCTTGTGTACGATCAAATCTCATATCCAAAGGCCCATCATCGTGAATAGAAAATCATCTCGATCTATCTTCAAAATGTTCTCGATTGACGCCGATATCGAGCAATATAAAATCTACATCAGAAACATACTGAGCAAAATTCGCATATGAATCATTAATAAAAGTAATTCCATCAACACCTGCACAACGTTCACGTGCATGATCAAGCATCGCTACATCTCTATCCATAGCAGTAATTGTTGCATGAGAAAACTGCTGAGCCATAGCCAAAGTATGTCCTCCATGTCAGGTCGTTCCATCGACAATATTTTTTACATTCAATGGCACCAAAGA
>CAZEYI010000113.1:0-3812 GCA_964516785.1 uncultured Candidatus Peribacteria bacterium | reverse complement strand
TTAAGACATTAGAAAATTATGAAGAATTTGAAAAACTCATAGTACGAACTGGCGTCCAGGCTGCATTAGCAGCAAATTATAATAAGCTTAAATTTGCTAAAAATTAATATCTAGCTGTTACTTATCTTTGTCACAATTTTCTTGTATATCTCTATCATCGCTCGTGTATCGAGTTTACAATACTCCAATAAATTTGCCACGGTTTGTGGTGTATTGTCCAATGTGTTTTTGATGAGTTTTTGGAGGAGTTCTGTGGCCACCCCTCCATCTCATACAGCTAGATTATCGTAGCTAATATCTGTGACGACAGGCAGTACTTTCTTGATAGAATATGATCACTGAAAATCTGGATGAAAATATTCTCGTTCTTTGAATATCTCCATGAGATCAAAGGTATGCTCGTTGATGTAGGTAAACATCTCGGCAAACTCTGGATATCTGAGGATAATTTCTTTGTTTCTATCACATTCAAATGACCTATTTCGGACGATATATGTTCAGTCTTTGGGAGCTCTTTGCGCTAAGCTTGCAACAACCGCATGATTGTCTGTGGCGCCAGCTTGTATAATATCGCTGTAATGCTTCGTACTACCATCAGTCTGCATGATATGCAGAGAATACTGAACGACGACCTGTTGTCGTGGAGATGTCCCATCGAGCAATGGAATCGGTGTCGCAACCGTCTCGTAGTCATAGAAACAGAGGGGGAAGTGCAAGGCAGACAATCTGGCTTGGATAGCTGGATGGTCAATATATTCTTGTCCTGTCTGGTATAAGTGTACAAAACGCTGGAAACTACTATCTTCCCCATCTGCTCATGCTAATCCTGCTATATCTTGGGCATCGAGATCTGCGATAGATATCTTATTGCGCGCAAAAAGATCCATAAATTTTTGTTTCGATCCTTTGAGACGTGGGATGGTAAAAATAGATTTTTTGGGAGCTGGAGTACCGAAATACAAGAGATGGTCATCAGCATTGTAGGGGTATAATGACTCAAATTCTGCACGTGGAAGATGGAGAGAATTTCTCATACTACCGATAATCAATTCCAACTGATCGTCAGGGATGATAGCATCGGTAATGTCTTCTATCGTTGTACATGCGATGGGATCGATAGCTCACTGTTTGACATATTCTTTTTGGAGATATGCAACATATGCATGACCAGAATACAGCTCAGGGAAAGCGTGCTTCATAACATAATGCTGAAAACTTACGTCGTATAGTATATCTTCCAAAATTGGTGCTTTGTCGGTCTTTTTTCTGATATTATTTTTACTTTTTACTTCGATGATGTCGTAGGTGCCAGAAGCGTTTTTCTGCAAGATGTCGGTTTTGATAAACAATCAGTTTATCAATGCCCCTGCTTGATAGAGGATATCTGGTTTGGATACAAATGCCTGTACGGTTTTGTTATGATACTGTTGATGATAATCAGCAAATCATGCTATGGTAACATTATGAATGCTTTGACCCACAAAACGTTGTAATACAACACGCTCCACCTCTTGTCCAACCTCTAAGCCATCCATACCACCATATTGATCATCTTGGATAGCGTTATATACTGTCTTATCATTGATATGCCATCGGGCAAGTTTGGGAGATTGTGTAAATTCTTTGAAAAGGGATTTGGTGATGATAAGTGGCTTCATGAGTACAAGCTGATAAATTTCTTTGCTTGTGTACAAATGTGCTGTATTTGCAATACTATTTCTTTTTGTTATGAGGGTATATGTTTATGTTTTGCCTCAGATTATGATAAAAAAAATAGTGGGATGTCTTACTGTACTTGCAATGATGTGATCTAGCGCGTATGCGGACCATATGCACAGCACATATGTGATAGACAAGATAGATACAAACAATATCTACGTCAATGATATATATACAAGCATCATTCCTGTGCGTATACCCATAGATCGCATTATATCAGCTCCCACAGATATTGAAGCAGGTATCATGATCCATGTACACTGCGAGTCTGGAGACAAAGTGAGTATGAGACTAGTTTGAGCTGGAGAGATCGATACATTTAATACTGTGTATGAAGATTTTTTGTCTCGTTTTGTTTCCTATGATCCAGACTTTGTGGATATACTAAAACAAAAATATGAGCAATCTCCTATAGAAAATTATATTCTCAAAGCATTACTAAGTAGTGCCCTGCCAAATGGAGATTTTATGGATCTACAACACAATCAGGGTAATACCTATCCACTTCATACTGTAGATGAGCTGTGTAGTCAATCCATAGACAATCTGCACATGCGATGAGATGATTGGTTCTTCCTCCAAACGATGGCTAAGGATATAGTATCTGGAACCAAAATTGTTTCTAGAGAAGAGCGATGAGCTGACGAGAATATTAGTAAGCCAAAGCCTGCCTCGACCGGCGCTGTAGAGACTTGAACGACAAGTGCACGAGCTGGAGAAACTACAAGTAATACTCAGACCATAAGAAAAAATTATCTTACGTACTTCAATGAAACCGATAAAGTAAAAGCAATATCGTATGCGAGCAATCCTGACTGGAGGCCCTTGGAGTATTTCCCTGCCAACAGAATCATCATCCACCATACTGCGGGGGAATACGAAGCGAGCAAAAAAGATGGCGAAGCATATATGAGATCTGTACAAAAATATCATGGGAATACGCTCTGACGAGGTGACATAGGATACCACTATCTTATTGATGGCGTCGGCACGATATATGAATGAAGGAGATGATGAATGCAAAGCGTAGGTGCTCACGTACTGGGGCACAATAGATGAAGTGTATGAATATCTCTGATGTCGAGCGGCAAATATAGCGTCCCAATGCTCGTGTCGCTTGTTCAATTAACGCTCTATCTAGGAGAAGAATATGGTATCGATGTCACAGGCAAAGGTATGTTCAAAAATCCTGATGTCACTGCACTAGAAGAATGACCTACTGTGGTAGCACACAAGGAATTGACTCCAACAAAACCACATGATCCAGATATTAATATGAACGTTTTTAGAAAGATACTAGAGAAGGTAAAGCAACAAAACCCAGGACTCGTAGATGCGATCAAAAAATAAGTATACAAAAAGCTCGACCGGCCGGTCGAGCTTTTTTTATAGGTAAGATATATTATTTTTGGAATACGAGGTTGACACCAAATTCGATGTATTTGTCAGCAATATCAATCACTTCGTTTACACCCCATTCGGTTCTATCAATAAAGAAATCTGCTTGTGCAGTGACTGTATCTCCATCGTAATCAATAGCTGCCGGGAAACTAATTTGCTTCGTAACTCACTTGAGCGTAAGATCTCCTATCATATACAATTGTCCACTCTTTTTTTCTGTCCCCTTTATGACAAATGTAGCCGTAGGAAATGATTCTACTCCGAAAAATCCTCCTTTTAAATGTGCTTCCAATTTTTCTTTGGTCCCACCTTCTACATCAAGCGCCTGCAAACTAGGCATATCGATGATAAACTTACCTGCAACAATTGCCTTGCCGTCTACTGCGATTGCCCCATCGATAAGATCGATAGTACCGTAATGTGCTCCTGCTGGTTTGCGACCTGTCCAGTTGAGGATGCTATCATCAGCTAATTGGTAATTTACTGCATCATCTGAGATTTGTGGGATAGGAAGTATCTCATCTGATCCAGAATATATGTATGCAATGCTAGATGCTATAGGTGCTTTTGGTTTGAATACGAAAAACAAAACAACTCCGAGGATTACTACTGCTCATACAATAGCTGCAATCAATTTTTTCATCAATCATAGAATGTCATATAAAAGTGTTTCTGGAATATAGGGATTGGTG
>CAZEYI010000112.1:1264-3833 GCA_964516785.1 uncultured Candidatus Peribacteria bacterium | reverse complement strand
TCGACGAGGCATTTTTTGTTTACTTTTTTTTGCTGGAAGAAAAAAAGTAAATCGCCGAAGGCTCTTTGCAGCAATGGCAAAAAGCAAAAAGACAAATCATCTAAATTCTAAAAAACTATCTCTTCTCATATCTCACAAACGCATACTCTCACTTATCTTCTCTGGTCACCTCATGAAATTCTGAGCCAAACGCAGGGAAAAAGGTGTCCCCATCTACCACACGATGTATGAGTGTCATCTCAAGCGCATCCGCATACGGCAAAAACTGTTCGTAAATCGTCTGCCCACCAATAATCATCACTTCAGCTTCATTTTTGACAGCATCCAATATTTTTTCTATGGTATCATATACTTCTACGCCATCTATATGCACATTTTGTCTACTCAGTATAATATTTCTCCTATTGGGAAGTGGCCTACCTATCGAATCAAAAGTCTTGCGTCACATCACCACAGGCTTCCCGCTGGTCAATTTTCTAAATCTCTGCAAATCTTCAGGATAGTCCCAGGGCAAAGTATTGTCTTTACCTATCACACGATTTTCTGACATCGCTGCTATCATCGTAATCATCAAGTGCAACCAAGGAAATAAATCACCCATATATACCGATTTGCAAAAAAAACTCCAATCTATATCAAATATGCTCTATACGAAAATAATTTATTTATACTAAAACCATGAAAAAATATCTCCTTATCTCTATATGTCTATTCATTTGTGGATATACTATAGCAGACTACACTCCTACCACACAAGATAAGACACAAGTTTCCGCATTGCAAAAAACCCTCGACAATGTCATAGGAAGCAACAATAAAGATCTTCGATCATATCTAGATCAGATCGATATGCTCAGATCCCGTTTTGCTGTAAATACCAAGATAGGCTATATGCTCCAGGAACTATACGAACACCTGCGCGTCAAACTCGACATCCAAAAAGACGCAGCCAAAGCAGCATCATACCAGCACAAAGTAGATTTTCTCAATCAATACAGTGGAGAAATCGTAAGAACTATCAACGAACCAGATCGATGTACGCGACAGTACCAACTCGTAGATGATTTGAGTTTTGTTTATAACCAACCGACTGCAGTCACGCTCGCTACACGATACAGAGAAACCACGTGTAGATGGTATCTACCAGGCAATGGCGATGGTCCATTCCAGATAGTAAAAAACGATTATGGCTCAGGAGATCTCACTCTCCCTATATTCAAACAAACACTCATAGACTATCTGGAATTTGCGCAGAATAAATTCAATCGATTTGAAAAAGCAAACAGCAAATCTGGTCTCATTATAGGACTCAGTTATACAGGATTAAATTTCACAGGCATCGTCAGACATGGTGCTCTCTATAATAGTCTCAGCGGCAAAACAGTCTACGGAGAGATACAACCGGCCAGACCAAACTACGTATTTGACGGCTACGGCGAAGCATACTCAGGCTCGAAAAGATATGGACTTATGCCAAAAACACTTCTTCTCCTAGACCGAGAACTCAAGAATGATCCTATATATAATCTCAAACCATTTTAGCATTGCAAAATAGCATATATTCACTATCTTTCGCAAATGGATAATTTTTATCGTTTGCGCACACGATGCCAAAGAAAAAAATAGCTGAACCAGGCCTTGATAAACATCATATCCCAGAATCAGGAGATGTCATACATTTTCACGGCGTCAAAACACACAATCTCAAAAACATCGATGTCAGCATACCCAAGAACAAAATAACTACAGTTACCTGAGTTTCTGGTTCAGGAAAATCATCATTCGCATTCGACACATTATACAAAGAATGACAGTACAGATATATCGAGTCTCTCTCATCCTACTTGAGACAATTTTTCAATTTAGGAACCAGACCAGAAATAGATTACTGTAGTGGACTCTCACCAGCAATAGCTATCGAACAAAACAAAAGAGCTGGTAATAATAGAAGTACCGTAGGGACGCTTACGGAGATAGATGATTATCTCAGACTCTTGTTGGCTAAATTATGAGATCTCTATTGTTATGGTTCAGGTAAACGCATCCAAGCACAGAGTATCGATCAGATTATCGAACAAATATTTGACGATTACAAGGATCAAAAAATATACTTAGTCAAAGAGCTTGGACAGATCAAAGAAGAAGAAAAGCTAGGCAAGTTTGTCAAAAAAAACAGAAAAGACGTAGACAAGAGTACTGGATTTTCTAGATACCTCATCACATACAATAATGATGAAAAGTTTGAAGCAGTAGAATATTTCTACCTCGAAACACCAAACATTCCTGCTAAAAATTTCCCTATCAAGGTCTACGGTATCTTTGATCGTATCACTATAGAGCAAGAAAAGAGATGAAGAATCAAAGAAGATATCATCAAGATCCTTGCTGAAGTTAAAAAGTTTGGTGTCTATGTTCCTGTACAACAAGATGAAGGAAATACAAAAGCAAAAAAAGGAAAATCTCCAGCAAAAATAGAAGGCATCAAACGATTTACGGACAAGATGTATTCTCCTGATATCGATGTTACATATCCAGAGTTTACCTCACAGCATTTCTCACCAAACCGTCA
>CAZEYI010000112.1:0-1254 GCA_964516785.1 uncultured Candidatus Peribacteria bacterium | reverse complement strand
AGCATGTCCAGATTGTCATGGAATTGGTGAAGTACTCCAAGTTGATTTTGAAAAAATCATCGATCCAAATAGTTCTTTACTGGACGCAGTTTTGCCACGAAGAGATTCTGCATACGGACAAGGGATACTCAAAAAACTCGCACAAAAATATAGTGCCGATCCACAGGAAACATGGAAAGCGTTGCCAGAACGATTTATTCACGTCGTACTCAATGGTGACAACGAACTCCTTAGAGTACAAACAGGTGACAAATACATAAGCATATATTACAAAGGTATAGAAGACATCATCAAAGACCAATACGTCAGATGATTGCTTACCGTAGACTTCCAAGCAATGCTCGATATGAGCGTCTGTCCTACGTGTCATGGAGCTAGAATTCGTAAAGAAAGTATGCACGTATTTTTGACTGTGGATGAAAAAAAACTTCCCAAAAATAGTCAGTGGATCACAAACACCAAAACATTCGCATACAAAAAAGATAACATTGCCGATCGACCTTATGCAAAACCTATACAAGACGGTCGTATCAAATATAACATAGACGATCTCCAACATATGACTCTCCATACACTGGTAGAATTTATGGATATGTATGTAGCAAATACTGATCAACCTATACAACTCGCAGAAAGAATTATTCGTCCACTCTTAGATAGAGCAAGAATTATCGATGAATTAGGACTGGACTATATTACGCTCCATAGACAGATTAGTACACTCTCTGGTGGAGAAATACAAAGACTAAGACTAGCAAAACAACTCGGTAATAAATTAACGGGCATCATATATGTACTCGACGAACCAACTATAGGACTCAGTGACAAAGAAATTCAAAAAACAATTCATGCCATCAAAAAACTACAAACTATGGGTAACACCATCGTCGTGGTAGAACATCAAGCAGACTTTATCAAAGCATCCGACTGGGTTGTGGAAATCGGACCTGGAGCGTGAGACTTTGGTGGAAACGTAACATTTAGTGGCCCTTATGATAAATTTATTAAGTCCGACTGTCTTACTGCTCAATACATTTCTGGAAGAAAAAAAGTGAAATGTGAATTTGGACACCATCCAAGCAACAAGAAGATCAGCATCAAAAAAGCGAGCAAATTCAATCTTGCAAACATAGATGTAGACATCAGATTGGGTAGCTTTACTATCATTACAGGAGCTTCAGGAGCTGGTAAAACCACACTCATGTACAGTACCTTATACAAATTTCTATCAGACAAACAGAAATTCGTTCAGAG
>CAZEYI010000111.1:0-3858 GCA_964516785.1 uncultured Candidatus Peribacteria bacterium | reverse complement strand
TATCAAAACTCTTTTCCAAGGCCTTATCCAGACGCAAGGTCTTAGGGAATTGCCCCACAACGATTGTTTTGTATAATTTATCTATTTTTCTATCTCTGATGACACTATTGATATATTGCAAGCTTGGATAGTCCTTGGCAGCAATAAGTACTCCACTCGTATCTTTATCCAATCTATAGCCAAAGGCAGGTTTGAATGTTGTACTATTGGGATCACTAATCCCTTTCCAGATGCAGTATTCTTCAAGATAATCATTCATACTGAGATCTTGTCGATGATGATTACTCTCATGCAAAACTATGCCAGCAGGTTTGTTCCATACCAATCGGTGTTTGTCTTCATAGATGACCCACGGAGCTATTTTATCTCGATTGATACGTTCTTTGCGGTGTTGTTTGATAGGCTTTGCACTTTCAGGTTTGTGCTCCCCTAATTCAAACTTCATAAAGGTGATCACATCTCATACTTGCACTCTATAATCTTCTTTTTTCCTCTTGCCATTTACCTTTACTAAGCCAGTTCTGAGTCATTTATAAATTTCTCCCAAGCTTACTTGTGGGTACTGTTTGCAGAATTTCCTCAAAAATCTATCCAATCTCTGATCGGCGCTTTGTCCATCGATAGTAACGTCCATATAGTCCAACTGATAAATATCAGTTAGAAGTATACGAAAAATTCTTGCAAAAACAAAGCTAATATGTAGTATGAGAGCCATCACAATTATATATGGCGGTCGTAGCTCAGTGGTAGAGCAATGGGTTGTGGTTCCATTGGCCGCGGGTTCGATCCCCGTCGACCGCCCCATTATACAATTGAAGTCTCCTTAGGAGATTTTTTTTGTATTCTCTTATAATGGTAAGTCTTTGAAGAGTTGGAAATATTTTTTCAAATCTCATTGAATGGATTGTCCATGCATAGAGGCAAGTATCTGAATATCGTCATTTTCAAACCTTTCTATAGCTTGCTTCAAGTATTTACTAGATGGCATGTAGCCATGTTTTAGAATAGTCTCTTGCAGTGCATCAGATACATCATGAGTAACAATACCTTGTCATTCTCCCGGCAAAATAAATATATCTGCAGAGAATAATATCTTACTTGTAAGTTCTTCCACTATCATGCAGTCTCGTTGATGGACATGTGGCGTATGGATAAACTTAAGAGCAAATGTATCGATATTTTTTACCTCACCACTGCGTACTGCAATGGTGGGAATATCAAGTACATCTTCTATAGATTCCTTGCATCAAAACGTAGCATATACATTGATGTTTCATCATAATTTTTGTACAAAAGAAACCAAGGCACCTACTTCATCTGCTTCAAAATGTGGGATCACTATATGTTTGATAGTAAGAGGATCGCACACTGTAGAAATTTGTATATACAGATCATCAAACGATTTGCGGTGTCCAGTTTCGATAAGAACACTTTCTTTTTCGCCGACAAGTAAAAACTGATTAAATGTAATGTTATACATTCTACTATACTTACTAAATTTATATATATTGGGAGCAAGTTGTGTGATCTTAGTTTCCATACAGATAGAATATTAAGATAAAGTTTTGATATAATTGTTGTAGGCAACACTTTTCCTATCCACAAATCCTTCAAGCATTTGTTTCGCCTTGCCAAAATCATGGGTCAAAAGTTCTCTCAATCAAATTTCGCAATGTGTGGGAGCATCTTTGAGATAGTGCTCGTAAAAATGCATGATGATATCATCAATAGCTTGCTCTCCTTCTTGAAGATTGGCAATATATTGTTGGTCATCTTTGATCCTCTGCTCCAAATAGCCTGCAAAATGAGCTATATATTTTTGAGATGTGCTGGGAAAAAATCAGTTGAATGCAGATATATTTGCTGGTGTACGCATAAATCATGCGTCATAGGTTTGTAGTAACTTATACATCACGAAAGGAACGCCATCCACCTTAAAAAGATCTATTTTTTCTTGATGATTCGTGCAGTTTGTACTCACACTTCCAGGCCTACGATTGCTATGAACGACGGCGGACATGTGTCCGGAGTTGATCACATGATCTCTTCTTTTAAGGTATTCCTTTTCTACCTGATCACCAAAGAGTGGATCGGCTATATCTGGATCAGACAAAATTCATAGTAGGATAGTATTTATAGATCATTTTCTCTCTTCGGACGGAGTTTCACTGCATATATGTAGAAAAGACGAGGACAGTTTATCATAGAATGCATTATAATCTAGGCTATGTTTTTTGCCATCATCATAGAGTAGTGCATGATAATGATTATTGTTATGAATTGCTGGGACAAAAGGACATGAGTTCGTATCCAGTATATATTGCAGATATTGTCTTGTAGACAATAGTGCGGGATGTCTGCTCGTCTGTATGAGGCTAGGATCTATTTTTTCTGAATTTGTAATAATATTGATAACATCAGTTCATGGAACTGGTATGTAGTGTATTTCATTTTGCGAATTCATCGTAGCATAAAACAAAAATATAAAGAGATAGGAAATTATACTCTTCCACACCATCCCTCCGTATGATACATTTTTGTAACACTACAGTAATACATAAAGTCAAAAAAAAATTAAATATATTTTTCTATACTTCCAGCGCCGTACTTGAGAACTCTTGATCATCTTGTGACAGTCGTAACTGATATGCCCAAATCATCTGCTATCGCTCTCTGTGTTTTGCCTTCTTTGAGTTTACGAAATATGTGGAGTCTTTCTGCCAACTCCACAATTTCCTGTGGCGTACACATATCATCCAATACCAATGCCATATCTTTCTTGGATACGCTGCTCAAGAAGCTTGCTAATTCCTCACGAGATGAAGTATAGATGCCTTTGTTTTGCATAGATATTGTCGGTGAGTAAAATATCACTGTACCACTACAATAATATTTTCTTCTCAAATTACAAGAGAAAATTATGCTGTTGCGTCCGTCGTGATATTACATATACTGCATCTATGAGAAAACATAAACACATCATACAGGGATTGCTCATATTGTGAGCTTTTGTGATCCTGTCTCGAGCTATTGCACAATGGATAGGAGTGGACGATATTCGCAATTTTGCTGCGAGTTACCCTATCGCCGCACCTTTAGTGGTTATTCTGCTTAAAATGGCGACTGTTATATTTGCGCCACTTTCAGGAGCTGCAACATATACGGTTACCGCAACCTTGTTCCCACTTTGGCAATGAATGATCTATGTGACGATAGGCAATCTCATCGGCGTATCTATCACATATCGGTTGGGAAGAAGATTCTGATTTTCTATTATCAAGTGGATGTTTGGAGCTCGTGGTGTAGAACAGGCACATAGTATCATCGATAGAATTCGTCAACCCAAGACATTTGTGATTACACGTTTCGTCTTATTCCTTTTGGAAGACTTGATAAACTATGTAGCAGGTATGGCAAGAACCCCTTTCTGGTTATTTTTATTGACCAGTATGATAGCTACATCTTTACTCGGCTTTGTGCTTATGCTGAGCGCAGCAGGACTCATTTCCCTTAGTTTATAAAATCTCTTGTTTTTTATTTTATTATGATTATACCATACCCTAGGGTAGGGTTATTTATATTATTATTGTATCCACACATGAAAGATCAGAAAGTACTGACGGGTATAAAAAAGACACAAGGAATGCTTTCCAAAATCACCACTATGATCGAAAGTGATCAATATTGTGCTGATACTGCTACACAGATAAACGCCGCTATAGGCTTACTCAAAGAAGCAAACAGACAGTTGTTAAAGAACCATCTAGCTCACTGTGGTAAGAAAAAATTAATTTCCAACAACCCAGTAGAGGTATCAGAATTTATAGATGAGCTGGTTAAGGTTCGAGATGTTTCTAC
>CAZEYI010000110.1:0-3876 GCA_964516785.1 uncultured Candidatus Peribacteria bacterium | reverse complement strand
TACGCTTCTTGTATTTCGTCGCTGGTATTGATGAAGGCTTGATTATTGAAATAGGCAGGCGATATGTTGTCTGGATGTTGGGTAGCCATAGTAACTGGAATGTGACGCATTGTTTTCGTTATCTAATCAAAATATTTCATTGTTTTCAGGTGTGCTGGCATACTATCTAATTCTCTCTGAAAAAAAAGTGTAAAGTTTTTTGTTTTAGAGAACTGTTTTGAAAAATGTGTTTATAATTTCTTTGGTCTGGAAGTAGTCTTTGGTCTGTGCGAGTTGTATTTTGCATTCTTTGGATCCTGGAAGTGTTGCAAGATAATTGAATGCATATTTGCGGAATTCTAAGACGCTACGTCGTTGAGGTCTTATTTGTATGATTTGGTCTATATTTTCTATACGAGTTTGTAATTCTATTCGTGATGGGAACGGCATAGATCGTGTGTGCCTTTGTATTTCGGGGACATCTACGATCGTATCGTCGTCTTGTTCTATCTTGATGCTATGGAGATTTTGCTTGTTTTGCATGAGGATAGTGTCTGTTGGATTCTCTGGATATTGTTCTAGCGTATCTAGGAAATATGATTCGTAGGCTACTGTAAGGGCTAGGTGTTTGTGCAATATATCGAAACGGTCTTGTGGAGTAGGAATATGCGGTGTGAGTACTCGAGGGTCGCCGATAGCGGCTTGCGCTATCATGATGCCGTCCAAATTTTGCAAACGCTCTTGTGCGTCAGCATATGATTTGATCCCACCATTGCCTATGATATTGCAGGTATTTCCTACATCCTTCTTGATACGATACATCATGTCTCGATCAACTTCTCCGCTGTGTCATTGTTTGAATGTTCTACCATGAATAGAGATGGTTTTGCAATATTGTGCAGCAGCTAGTATAAATTCTTCTTGTGATATTTTGTCGTTTTCATCAAGTCATGCTCTGACTTTGATAGAAAATGGCTTGCTTATAGATGTGCTAATATCTTTGATAATTTGTAAGGCTGCTTTTTTGTCACGCATCATGCCACTTCATCATCCACATGACATTACCTTGGGAGATGGACAGCCTATATTGAGTTCTATACCAAAAAATGATGGATATTTTTGTTCGATATCGATAGCAGTTTTGACAAGAGTGTCAGGATTTCATCCATAGATCTGTGCTATGAGATGTGGTTCGTGGTTATGATGAACGAGATGTTTGACGAGTCTAGATGGATGTGTCATATACCCGTCGGTATTCATAAATTCTGTCCATGTTCGCAGTGTGTCGGTGGGGTTGTATTGTTTGACGACATCTTGTACTATCGTGCGATATGCCAAATCCGTCACTCCATCCATGGGTGCTAAACCTATGATCATCTACTATGATTTTCTGGTTGATAAAATTCTTGTATCACTATGGAGAAATCAGATGAGAAAACAATGGGAGGAATGTTATTTGTAAACAATAAGTTCTTCTCTTTTACGACCAGTCCCTACTAATACATTACCTTCAAACCCTAATTGTTCGATTACAAAATCGAGGAATAACTTATAGTTTTCAGGTAGATCTTCTTTTGTAGAAATGCCTTTTATATCTCCCGATAGATCGAATACATCACTGTAGATTACCTCTAATTCATTGCTTGGGTTTGTGGGAATTGTGTCTATGTATTCTTTGTCCTTATCTTTGTATTTGGTTGCTACTTTTATCTGACCTAATTCACCTGGAGCGCCAAAGGTATGCAGTAAGTCTGCCTTTGTAAATGCGATGATATCAGTTTTGTTGGTACGAAGCATTTTTCTCATCTGCACTAAGTCTAGATGTCCTAGATCTCTTGGCCTGCTTGTTGTCGCTCACTTTTCATCTGTTTCTTCTCTGAAGTCATTGATCCATTCCTCTGTAATTTTTGTAGGGAAGAATCAAGATCCTACCTTGGATTTTATAAGTTTAGCGACAGCTATCTTGAGATGTGTTTCTGGTAGATTGAGTCAACTGAGCGCTCCGTTTACTGATGTGTCTGTACTGGTACAGTTTGGATATCATCCACCATCCAATGCTAGTGAGTTTGCTTGTGAACATTCTATGAGAATTTTTTTGCCAGCGTGTGCTTCTTTGTTTAATAGCATATTGTCTTCGTCGATGGTTACTTTTCATGCAGTTATCAGACTAGTAAGTATTTCTTTTTGATTTTTGATATCATCAAGTATTTCTTGTTTGTCTACTATTCACTCTTTAAATAATCACTCATATACGTCGAGTAATCCATTTATTTTTTCATCGCTGTAGTTCATCAACATATTGATGTTGAGATTTAGCCTAAATCCTTTGAGTGCTGCAGTTGGTCATATACCTTTGCGTGTAGATCATACTTTTTCTTTTTTTCTTAATTCCTCTATATATCAATCTAGCTTTCTGTTGAAGTTTGTAACTACTTGTGCGTTACCTGCAATAATGATTTTGCCCTGTGTAGAGATGCTGTTGTCATCTAATACATTGATCTCTTTTTGGAGATCAGGTATATTGATCAATCTTCCCTGTCATAGATATACCCTAGGCTTTTCTGCTATCGCTGCGCCTGGTAATTCGTGAAACGCAACTTTGGTTCCATTATCTAATATGACCGTATGTCCTGCATTTCATCAACCCGTCGGTGCTGCTATATAATCCATATCTCTAAAAAATGTGGTGATTTTTCCTTTTCATTCGTCACCATCTTGTCATCAAAAGACGACGGTGACATTACCATATGCTTGTAAAATTTCCTCTAAATCTTTTGTTTGTGTTTTTTCTGGAAGCTTGCCTATATAATTAGATTGATTGTAGCCATCACTTATATTGTTTTGGCCATACATGTTGACTCAAGCCATTATATATCTATAGTAATTAAACACACGCCAGCGCTTTTACATAAATACCAACTATTGTCAAATGATTGTACCAAATATTGTCGTTTTAGAGAACATTCGTAGTGCCTACAATGTCGGCAATATTATTCGTACTGCGGATGCATTGGGTTGGGAGGTTTGGTTAGTATGATATACACCATCACCTTTTGCTCTTCAAAAAGGCAAAGCAAAGGTTGCTAAGACCGCATTGGGTGCAGAAAATCATGTATGATTGCGTATATTTGAGAATTCTGCAGAAGCCTTGCAGGAGGCCAAAAAATTAGGATATGTAATGCTTGCAGCTGAAATTACCCAGAAAGCTGTCTCTTTGGCTGAGTATACCAAGAAATGACCTGTATGTCTATGGGTTTGAAATGAAGTAACAGGAGTGGAGACTGAGACACTTGATGCAGTAGATGAGGTGGTTATGATACCATTGATGGGGATGAAAGAATCGATGAATGTCGGTCAAGCTGCTGCGATCTGTATGTGGGAGTTATGATAGTTTTGGGTTTGTATTTTTTTGGTATATGCCTATATCACATGTATTTATGTTTTGAGATGGATTATGACTCGAGTAGAGACACCACATAGTTTAGAAAAGACGTATGCATTTCCTGATTTTCCTAGTGCTTTGTCATGGATGGTACAGTGTAGTTTTGTGATAGAAAATCTCTGACATCATCCTGAATGGACAAATGTTTATAATAAGGTACACGTGAAACTTACTACCCATGATGCTGATGAAACCGTTACTGAAAAAGATATGCAGCTATCACAATTGTTGGACCATGAATATGCACAATTTCTCAAAGAAGTAGATACTAATCGTGAATAGCTTTGCGTGCTATGCATAAGCTGTTTCTAGCGGAGCTTAAGTTATTATTTGCTTGTGGCAATCCATACGATAGATTGTCTATATAGAATCAATTTTGGGTCAGTAATTTTTGTATTTCCTTGAGTGTAAATATGTGATAATATCTATGATATATTCTTTTTTCTCCCTTTCGT
>CAZEYI010000109.1:0-3980 GCA_964516785.1 uncultured Candidatus Peribacteria bacterium | reverse complement strand
CTATTTAAACAAGTCTTTACAAAGTATGAATCTACAAAACGCAGACCAGATACATTTATTGTAGGAAAGAAAGCTCTGGAATTTTTCTCTAGAACTGATTTTCCTGTTGTAGGACAGACTAATATCAAAGATGCTTTTGAACAGGAAGATTTGGCAGAGTTGTTTACTTTCTTACAAAAAGCTATAGAAGATAAGCAATACAAGAGTATCCAAATATATTTCAATTATTTTGAAAACGCCATCAAACAGACGCCATTACACATGCAAGTTATGCCACTTACCAAACAAACACTCAAAACATTTGGTGAACAGATAAATATAGACATAAATCACTTCGTAACAAAGAGAGTCGAGACAAGCGATATATTATTAGAACCAAATATAGCAAGATTAGCAGAGGAGATCAAATCACAATTTATGCAACATATGGTATACGGCTCTATCCTATGGAACAAAACAGGAGAATTTGCTGCTCGTATGATAGCTATGAAAAACGCCAAAGATAACTCTACTACCATGATCAAAAACCTCAGACTATCATACAATAAAGCTCGTCAATCAGCCGTTACCCAAGAAATATCAGAAATTATGGGAGCAAAAATGGCTCTCGAAGGTTAATATACCTGTATCCTTATGGACTGAAACTACATCGTAGAACAGTACGCCAAACATCCCATACAAAACTTTGCTATGGTAGATTTTTCAGTAAAACAACACGAGGGTAATGCGCTATGTGGTGACGATATTACCGTATATCTCAAAATACAGTGAAACAACATAGTAGATTATAGTTTTGATGGAGATTGTTCGATGATTACGAAGGCCTCAGCTTCCTGCTTAGCAGACATCATTATAGGACACGACATACTAGACATATTGACACGAAACCAAGACACGATGATACAGCATGATTTTATCGTATCTAGTAGAAGAAAAAGAGCTGCTGTTATAGCGATACTGGCAGCTAGAAATGCAATTCATAACTACCTTAACGACAGCAAGAGAGATGAGTTTGATGACCTCATAAAAGACTACTAAATACCCAGACACATTCTCTTGATATATATAGACAAATATGTATAGCATATGCATATATTTACAAAAAAACAACAAAACATGGTCGGCATACTCAAGAGTCTGATCTTCAATATCGTAATCAACGCTATTTTACTCTATGTAATGGCACATTACGTTCCCGACCTAGGTTTCACAGTACAATGATGAGGTGATGTCTTAGTCTCGTTTATACTTATAGGTACGGTGTTCTGGATTATAAATGATGTTCTTAGAAATATCATACAGACCATTACACTACCATTTAAGTTCCTAACATTGGGACTATCAAGCATCATCATCAATATAGGCGTAATCTATTTGTTTGAGTATGTAGTAAATACCTACATACAAAACATAAGTGTATGACTTGGTACAATACTCCAAGTAGCGTGAATGTCGCTAGTCATCACAGTAGCCTATTTTATCATCAAAAAAGTACTGTAACCCATGAAAAAAATCTACCTCATAGCTATCATTACCCTATTCTTGCTACTCTTGGTACCATATTTTGAAAACATTGCTACGGCTGATGTTTTGTTTTTTGGAGGAGATATAGCATTTATAAGCATCTTTCGATTGCTCGTAGTCGGTGGTATGATATTGTGAAGTCTCCTTACTATCTATATCCAGCAGCTCATTACTGACATAAAGTTGAAACAAAAACAAAGTAAATTTGAACTACAATAGGAATGTTGTGGTAATCCATTTATTTATGTGAATAGCATTGTGCCAATGAGCAAGACGTATAACATTACGAGACAAAGTGCCGCAGCCAATCTAGGTGTATCGACAAGAACAATTGACAGATATATCAAAAACGGCAGATTATCCTACAAGAAGATCGCAAACAAAGTTATCTTAGCCAAAGAAGAAGTAGCTTCTCTCCAAAATGATTTTTCTGCATTACATCAAGAAACAGGAACTACAGAACTGGTAAGTAGCAACCACAACACAAGCATAACTCGCCCTACAAACGACGCTAATGCAAGTTTGGCTACTATTGATCAAAAGATCGATAAGTTCTTCCTCGTGTTCAAAGAAAAAGATAATATGCTCGAAGAAAAGAACAAGATCATATTTATGCTCCAGCAGAGGATAGGTGAATTGGAAACAAAGATCCAACACATGATAGCTCTTCCGGATTACAACAAAGAAAGACAAGCAGTATTGTTGGAAAAAGAAAGATTGGAACATAAGCTCAAGGATCTCCAAGGAGGTTTGAGAGGAGAAAAGCTCAAAAATATTATCTATCTAGGGCTATCACTTATATTCATCTTCATAGCAATATTGTTTATGACCCAGAGGTAGTATCTTGAAATATAGAACTAAATATCTGATATAGTTCTTGTCTACGATCGTCAGTTACCGGATCAGCAAGCCAATCAGTAAAGAGTTTACGACAGAAGGATATAGTTTCATCAAGTCATTTCACGGGGAGATTGAGATAGGTTTCGAGATCTCCTTTTTTCAAAATATAAATTCCCTTATCGTACATACCGTTAATCTCTTCCATGATATAATCATAGTCCGCAGGATAGAACTTTCTAATAGCTGCTACAGTACCACCATAGTGATTTGTTCCTGACTTATAAAACTTGCGACGTGCAGTTTGAGCCCTACGTAAAAGGCTTGGATCTTCAATAATATGTGTGTCGATAACATTATCTCGATCTCCGATAAAATATGTTTCTAAGCCAAATTTTTGCAAAAACCTCGCCCATTTGCGATATCCTCACTTACCATTGATATTTATGATTTCATAATTTTGAATACGATCAGCTCGAGGGACGATACTACGCAAATGCTGGAGATAAAAATCAAAGAAATAGGCATCTGTCTCTCACTCTACCATGATAATCTTATCGACAAAGAACATCTTAGCAACATTACCAAATTTGAGCATATGAACTAGGTTTGCTTCATCTTCGCCAACCCCTCTATATACAGGATTGTATATGACAGTACCCGTACCATCTTTGGCAAATTTATAGACATGTCCTATGTTTTTCTCATTAATCATCACAGGGGAGTGTGTCGCAATGATAAACTGCATCTTGAAGTGTTGACTCAACTCATCTATCATCTCCATAAACTTCTTTTGCATTTGAGGATGAAGATGTAATTCTGGTTCGTCAATAATCATAAGCCCATTTTCCAAATCATATCAATACAATCCAAATATAATCATCACAAAAGACAACTCTCCAGAACTCAGCATACCAAAATGCAAAGAACGCCCCAACTTGTCTTTAAAGGCTAACTGATATCCATCAGTAGATTGTGTAATATAAAATGTAAGTCAAATATACTTAGTAAACATAGCCTGCAAACCCTGTACAAAAGGATGATAAGCCAATATAGCTGCTATTTCCTCATCTGTCATCATAGATCTATGGGCCTCTGATGTAGACAGTATATGGACAATTTTAGACATACAAAGAGTATACCCTATAGTAGCATCAGATTTCGTATTTTGATGAGCAATAAGAACACTTTTTTCAGTAGGATCTATAGTACCAAATGCCAAGGAATTAGCTCTATCTGATCCTATAATAGCAAAAGTATTTTTCAGAGGATACCATTTTCTATCAGACGATTTTCTTTCAAAATCATTGTAGATATTCATACATATTTGGATCAATTCACGATGTTGGATATAGTAAAGCATAAAACGCTCTACATCAGACATATGACTTGTATCCAAAGACATAGTACGATCTGTAAAATTGAGAGAAAGAGATACTTGTAGTGTAGTCACAAAAGTAACATCATCCGGAGACACTTCAGGGAAAGACACATCCAAACTACTATATCTATCTATAATACTCTGCAATGTAGTACGATACTTAATCACAAAAAGCATATTATCGACATCATTTTGATTGAGTACTACAGTAATTTGAGCCTGACTTGGTTTATCTGGA
>CAZEYI010000108.1:0-3996 GCA_964516785.1 uncultured Candidatus Peribacteria bacterium | reverse complement strand
GTTCATCAATAGTTTTATCAGTATGAGATCGGTCTCCAATAACAATCTCGATTTCTTTTTTCTTAAGTTGACGTAGATAATTAAGCTCACTTTTTTCATAACCGACTTTCTTAATCTTATCCCAACTAGAAAGGGTTTTGAGTGCATCATCTAGAGTTTTATGTCATAAGTCTTCCATAATAAAAAGATCCCAATCTTCAGGCGGAGTAGGCATAAATATATCCGATGGATTATGTCCTGCAGCAAAAATATCAATTTGTTTCATTTATGTATTATAGATATTTTACATAAAGAGTCAATGAAATCATGGCAATCAAAAAAGGAGCCTTGCAGCTCCTTTCTCAATATATAATAGAGTAATTATCTCTTTGACCAAGACGGTCTTTTTCTCGCTCCTCTCAAACCTGGTTTCTTTCTTTCTTTGATTCTCGCATCTCTCTTAAGCAAACCATATGGCTTCAAGGTTACTCTCAATTCTGCATCCCAATCAATAAGTGCTCTCGCAATAGCCAATTTGATAGCATCAGCTTGACCGCTAAGACCTCCTCCTGAGATAGTAATAGTCATATCAAACTGTTGGCGATAAGTACCACCCAATACATCAAAAGCCATTACCGCAGCTTGCAACATATGCTTGTTACCACCAAAGTATTGTTCCACAGTTTCCTGTTTCCCATTTGCTTTGACGATAGTTATAACTCCTTTTCCTTGAGGAAACAATTTTGCTACAGCAGTACACGTTTTTCTTCTACCCAATGCATACGTATACTTCGTTTCGTTAGTTTTCACCATGAATTAGAAGCTTATTGGTTTAAAATTGTCGTATTGAGCAGTAGAGCCAATTACGACCTTCAATCTCTTCATTCTACTATCTCTCAATTTATTTCTTGGGATCATACCTCTAACGGCAGTCACCAAAGGATCAGTAGGTTTCTTCTTCATAAGAGCTCTCAAAGTAATAGTCTTAAGGTTACCTTTATAGCCACTATATGAATAGTAATTTTTGTCATCCAACTTATTTCCAGTTACAACGATCTTGTCAGCGTTTTCCACGATAACATAATCACCAGCATCCCAGAAATCATTGTAATAGACATTGTTTTTACCAGTAAGTTTATTAGCTATCTCAGCAGCCAATCTACCCAATGTCTTACCAGTAGCGTCTGTTTTATATCGAACTCTATTTTTCTCCAAAAAGTCTTTTTTGACCCATAGAGTTTTATTGAGATCTTGCTTAGTAAATTCCATGACACACTAACCCAACAAATAAAATTACTCAAGTTTTAACAAAACCTTGAGGCTACCATCTCCTTTTCTGAAACCAACTTTATAGTCAGCAACAAATCCAGAAACTTTATTATCTTTAAGAAACTTTGGCAATATCTCATTCAAAAGCTTCTTACCAGCGATATCACCATAGATATGAGACTTGATGATCCCCGCACACAATCTTCTAGAATTCTTTTCATCAGCTTGTGCATTGTATGTTTGTACAAGACGAGAGAAGAAACTATCGGCATGTGCTTTGAGAACAAAAGCCTTTTTCTCAGTAGTAGTTACATGTCCTGAAGTGACTAAGTTAGTCAACATTTCAGTCATAGCAATCTTTGGTCCTTTCACACCTACAACGAGATCGAGTGTGTGTTTATATCTGTGTCTCATGATGCAACAACATAATTAAATATATTTGTGAGCCTTAGCCCAACAATGATTTTCAGATGCTAGACAATGAACTATTAATTTCATCGATAGCTTTTCTTCCAACTCCCTTCATAAGAAGCAATTCACCTTTCTTTTTCTTTTCGAGATCTTCAACATAGAGGATTTCGTTTTTGATGAGTGCGTTTCTTGTTCTTTCACTAAGTGGAAGAGCGTCGATAGGCATAGTCTTCACATTGATTTCTTCTGGAAGATTTGATACCTCGCTACGAATATCTCCATATTCTACGAACATAGATCTATCAACGTATACGTCATCAAAGATGAACAGTTTAGCATATGAAGCCAAGGCTTCACCAGCAAACATCACTATTTGTTTTGGAGAGACTTGTGGGAAGGAAGTCTGTATCTCCAAGACAAGTGTGTCTTTGGTAGAACCTGTAAAGTCTTCAATTACTTCTAGTACATCATACTTCATATATTCTACTACATTGAAGTCATTATCGATCAATAAAGTATTCACTTCATTTGATCATTCTTTAGCGTCTCTGTGTCTGAGATAATCGATACTATAATACCCATATCATTTCTCAATTCTCACATCGGCAATAATTTCAGTCGAAGGATCAGTTATCTCAAACAAGAAAACATCATCACTAAGAAGAGTTATACCTGCAGGCAATTTAAGCTGTCCTGAAGTGTATACGCCTGTTCCTTTAAACTTCTGAGGCACCCATTGGATCATATCAACACTTTCATCTACGATGAAGCGAAGTTTTTTGAAGTTAAGCATGATATCTATAACACTTTCTTTGACACCATCTACTATATGATATTCGTGAGATACTCCCTTGATAGTCAAACCTGTTACCGCTGCTCATATATTATATCACAATACAATTCTTCTCAATGCGTTACCCAAGGTATGCCCAAATCATCTTGGCAAATGATGTACTGCAAACTGAGAAGTAGTAGCATTTACCTCAGTAACAACGATCTTTGGTGCACCGATAAGCTTTTGGATATCAAGCATAGGAGATTTTGTTTGATAATGTAAAAGAAAGGAATGTTTTTATATTGTATTATGCTCTCGCATAGAATTCAATGACTTTGATCACATCTGCAAGTGGTGCAACTTCACCTACCTGTGGAACTGACAATATTTCAATAGAATACTTGTTCTTGTCTACTTTCAACCATGTAGGCACTTGTGCTGTATGAGCAAATGCTTGTGCATACAATGGAGAACTTTGGAGCTTGTCTTTGATAGCAATCACATCACCAACTTCGACAAATGTAGAAGGGATATTATGTTTCACGCCATTAACAACAACGTGTCCATGACCTACCATTTGTCTAGCTTGCATAATAGTTTTTGCCAAACCAGATCTCAAAATAGTTACATCAAGTCTTTTTTCCAAAAATTGGTACAATGCGACATCATGACTGATGTTATTGTTCTTAGCAAATTTTTGAGAAATTTCCTGAACTATTCTACGAAATTGTTTTTCAGAAAGAAAATATGATCTCTTGAGAACTTGTTTGTTTCTCAAAAGCTTCCCAAATTCAGAATATCTAGCCATATTAGCACCGTGCTGACCTGGTACAGATCTATTCTGTTTGACGTCATACTTAGCAGGACCAAACAAATTAATTTGTTCTCTCCTACAAAGCTTAAATTTTGGTCATGTATACTTCATGAATGATCCAAATAGATGAATAAAGAATTACATTTTCTTAGGTCTATATCCCTTAACTCCACCAAACTTGATAGGAGTTCTTTCTTCTATAGACATAATTTGTACTGTACCTGTTTCATTGATACCCTTGAACACGCCATCTCTTCCCATACCAGTTCATCTTACGATAACCGCTATTTCTTTGAGACCCAAACCTTCAGCTTCTTTCAAGACATGTTTAGTGAGCATTTCTGCTGCAAAAGGAGTATTTTGCTTAGCTCCTTTATATCACAACAAACCAGTTCCACCACCCAAGAGCTTATCGCCCTTGTCTGTAGTGAGGGTCACTATAGTATTGTTGTCAGTAGTTCTGACATGCAATACGCCAAATGACACCTTAATATCTTTCTTTTTTGCCATCGATTAATGTACTAGCTGAATATAAAATTTATTTCTTCAATACTGGTCTTACTTTTGATCTACCAAGAAGTTTCTTAGCTGTTCTACCATTTTTTCTAGTAACCTGACCTCTTACAGGCAAGCCTTGTAAGTGTCTCATACCTCTATAACATCTAATTTCTTTGAGTCTTTTAATAGCAAACGCTCTTTCTCTTCTCAAATCATTGTCCAAAGCAAAATCTTTGAGAGCATCTGAGAT
>CAZEYI010000107.1:3852-4073 GCA_964516785.1 uncultured Candidatus Peribacteria bacterium | reverse complement strand
ATTGGAGCAAGTAGATATTAATCTACCTGAAATACAGAGCTTGGATCCCAAAGAAGTCGTGCTCCACAAACTGGAGGCAGGTATCGCGCAATTGCCTGGAAAGAAACTGATTGTTGAGGATACATCATTAGTAATTCAATCTCGATGAGGTTTGCCGTGACCATTTATCAAATGGTTTTTGCAGGAAGTTAAAGATGTAGGCATCTGGCAGATGCTCCAAA
>CAZEYI010000107.1:0-3842 GCA_964516785.1 uncultured Candidatus Peribacteria bacterium | reverse complement strand
GACGCAGTATGATAGGTTATTTTGATGGAGAAAAGACACATTTTTTTGAAGGAATTGTGCAGGGGCAGATAATAGAGCCAACAATAAGATCCCCTTTTGGCTGGGATGCCTTATTCCTACCTGATGGTAGCGACAAAACATTTGGTCATATGACGATGGAAGAAAAAAACGCAATAAGCCATAGAGCAAACGCCTTGAGAAAGTTTATGAAATTTTTACAGTCTCAATAAATAATTTATATCTTAATATAAGCACAGATGGCTATTTCCTCTCTTGAACAAAAATTATTGGAACAACACAATACAGGCAATCTTACAGGCGAGACTATAGCCGCCGCTCTCCAAGAATCAAGAAAAAATGGCGAATATCTCTCTAGTATTCGCAGCTATGATCTCAAAAGAGAGATCTACTCATTGTTGATGGTTGGATGTGCTGATACGACTACTATGTGGGTAGATTAGATATTTTTCATCAATCGTTGCACGACTTTCTGGATATCTTTTTCAGTAATAGGTTCACGATAATTTGCAAGTGCTGTTTTGACTTTGGCTGATTCGTAGCCGAGCGATTTCATGGCACTAGCAATTTTTTTGTATAATTTGTCATCAATTGCTAATTTCTGGAAATCATCTTGTTTGACAGTGTCCTTGAGTTCTAAGAGAATTTTTTTTGCTGTTTTTGGTCCGATACCTGGTATGTTTTGGAAAAACTTCACATCGAGAGCTTCTACTGCGGTACTGAGTGCTGTTTGGTCGACTTGAGCAATATGGAAGGCTGTTTTGGGGCCTATACCGCTAATTTTGAGTAATTCTTCAAATATCTGCTTCTGAGCTGCTGTATCAAAGGCAAAATACTTGATAGTCTTGTTATTGTCGTCCAAATGGGGGTAGATATGGTATGTTCCTTTGGTTTGGCGACCACTATAAGCGACATTGATACCAAAAAGCTCGTTTTCTAAGTAGGTATATGGTCATTGTTGGCTGATAGTACCGTGAAATATATGAAACATAAGCGTAAGAAATATAAACTATACTCGTATGTACGGTTTTGCCCTATAGTTGCAAAAGAATATCTGTGTTTTTGCTTGACTAAGCCAGGCTATTTTGTACAAGGTATGTGATCAATCCTCGTGACGGTGGATATGATTGCGCAAGCATGTCTTTTGTCCATTGTAGTATATAGCATAGAACGCCGTAGTAAGCACAGAACGTGCGCATTGTAGGTACAAAAAAACCTCCCGACAAGTCGAGAGGCCTAGTTACCCTTCGGTAAGGCTCTACTACAATTATATTATATCATTTTTTTGAATATTGTCAAATATTTACATACATTTTGATTTGTATGTAAAGTATAGGCATTTTCGTGGCTTTTAGATTACAATATCGTGTATGGATAAGGCAAAAGCACAGTTATGGGAGAAGCTACAAGAAGACGTAAGAGAGCTTAACGAGCCACTTCAGGAGCTCTTGAGAAAGGGATTGGAACATGGATCTATCGTGGAAGAAGATATATTGGCAGAGATAGATGATATGGATGCTAAGGTCAAAATGTTGGAGAAATTCTACGATCTGACGGACAAACTCAGCATCAAAGTAATTACTATCGAGGAAAACCTCGAATTGGAGGCTAAAGAAGCCAAAAAAGATAGAAAATTGGGGAAAATAGCCCTTTGGGAGAACGGCAGACCACAGTCTAATGACAAACAATTTAAAGATTTCATCAAATTATACTTCAATGATATCTCACAGATACCGCTTCTCACCTGAGAAGAAGAGAGAGATATCGCTAGACGCATCAAGAAATGAGATGAAGACGCAAAGAGAAAGCTGATTGAGTCAAATTTGAGATTGGTTATATCGATAGCTAAGAGATTTTTTGGTTCGAGATTGAGCTTTTCTGACCTTATACAAGAAGGAAATGTATGACTTATCAAGGCTATTGAGAAATTTGACCCAGATAAGGAATTTAAGTTTTCTACCTATGCTACTTGGTGGATCAAGCAGTCTATAACCAAGGCTATTGCCGATATGGGTAAACACGTGAGAATACCCGTGCATTTGATCGATGAAATCAATTCATACAACAAAGCATATCAAGAACTGTTCCAAAAGAATGGTAAAGAACCAACATCCAAGGAAATTGCTGCAAAACTAGGGTTTCCTATCAAAAAAGTGAAAAAATTAGAAGAAGTTATCTTTGGAAATGTATCGTTGGATAGTGAAGTAGGTGATGAAGGAAGAGATACATTGGCTGATCTTATCGAAGATAGTTCTACACTCAGACCGGATCAATTTGCGGAAAAGAATACACTCCAAAAAAATCTGGAAATGATATTGGGGATGCTTGATGATAGAGAAGCAAAGATTATCAAGATGAGATACGGTATCGATGGACCAAGATATACACTCGAACAAGTAGGAGAAGAATTTGATGTAACGAGAGAAAGAGTCAGACAGATCGAACAAAAAGTATTGCAGAAACTCAAAGAACATACAGGATTACAGAAAATTCTTGGTATCGAAGATGATATTGAAAAACTCCTCAATCAAAAATGAGGCACTAAGAAAAAGGGTAAAAGAGCCAGGGGTTTGGATGATGATGATGAAACTACAAGCGTATCCGGTGATGATGATGGCGATGATGATGATTTGAACTTCCAAGATGAGTATGATGACTTCATCTTTGATGATGACGACGATGAAGATTAGGAAAGGATAATTTGGTTGCAAATAAGCTTCATAAGTATAGTAATGACGTATTGGTTTATATTTAATTGCGTGTTAGTGTTATGACAAAAGCTACCGAAAATGATTTGAATGAGCAACAGTATGATGCCTCACATATCAAGGTCTTGGAATGATTGGAACCAGTAAGACAAAGACCTGGAATGTACATCGGTACTACCGATATCAAAGGATTGCATCACACTATCCAAGAAATAGTAGATAATGCAGTCGATGAAGCACTTGCTGGTCACTGTACACATATCACAACCATCATGCACGAAGATGGAACAGTAACAGTCCATGATAATGGAAGATGAATCCCTGTAGACAAGCATCCTAAGACTGGGAAATCAGCTTTGGAGATGGTGTTTACCATGCTTCATGCTGGAGGTAAATTTGAAAAATCTGCATATAAAATATCATGAGGTTTGCACGGAGTAGGTGCGTCAGTGGTAAATGCATTGGCTGATCGATTGGAAGTAGTCGTGCACAAGAACGGTAAGATGTATAAGCAAAGATATGAAAGATGAATCCCTATCGGTGATGTCCAAGAAATAGGCGAGACTGACAAAAAAGGGACAAGTGTGACTTGGTTGCCTGATGCAAGTATATTTGAAACCATAGAATTCATCGAATCGACAGAATTAGCGAGGATGAAAAATGGCGCATACTTGACGCCAGGTGTTACCTTTACGCTGGTCAATGAAAAGACAGGTCTCCACGAAAGATTCCGTTATGATGGTGGTATCAAAACATGGTTGGTAAGACTCGTAGGTGAACAAGAAAAGATTGCTTCACAGCATTATATCAACCAAGATGGAAAGGATTGTAATGTGGAAATTACCTTCCAAATGGTCAATAGTACAAACGACAACTGTTTGTCATTTGTAAATAACATCCCTACGCCAGATGAAGGAACGCACGTGCTCGGATTTAAGTCAGCATTGCTCACTATCATCAACGAGATGGCACAAGAAAAGTGACTTATCAACAAGAAAATAGGCGAATTCCAGTACAGTGATGTGACTGATGGCCTCTACTCTATCGTTACCGTAAAGATCCCAGAACCACAATTCCAAGGGCAGACTAAGGGAAGACTGGGAAATAGTTATGTGA
>CAZEYI010000106.1:0-4105 GCA_964516785.1 uncultured Candidatus Peribacteria bacterium | reverse complement strand
CTTCGTATCTAACACATTTTAACCTTACCAATAAACAAAGGGATCTACTCAAAACCCACATGATAGAGATGACAAAAATCCCAGGGAATACGACACAACTTATCGAATCATATGATGTTTTTGATCTAGACTCTGAAATAGAGGAAAAGAGACATAGAAATATGTGAAAATACGATAGATAGTACATTATTATAAAAATGTCAAGCACCGTGACTTCCCAGTAGGTACTAACTTTGCATATGCTCTCTTGGAGGGGTATAATTATTGCATATTTATGCATTAATCATATGCACTATGGGATTCGTCGCTATCAGAAAACATCTATATATCATTATGGCAAGCATACTCCTGTTCAGTACTGGAGTTTTCTTGTTTTTGTGGCATGCAACTGATACCTTTGCCCGATCGTCAAATGATGAGATTATAGATTTCAATTATTGGAATATAAGTTGGGATACAACTACAGGAATGATAGCGGATTCACTATACGGTGATGGTTCATGACAAACAGACAAAACATTTTATACTCAATACTGGGATACGCATTTGTGTGATCCAGATACTTTGGATGTGCAATATATAGCATCAGGGACAGACACCCTGCCACCAGTATTAGCAGCCAATACGATCTATGTATTGGAAACTGGGGCACACAATATATCATATCAGATGGAATTCGCATGAGATTGTACGGCAATATTATGAAAATCTGAAGATATAAATACTATAGCAACTGTGCAATATCTTCCGAGTGCAGATTCTGGAGTATTTATAATCGACAACAATAGAAATATTATTATCAGTAATATAGAAATTCAGGAACAAGTACCACTAAATGCAAACGCAGGTAATCCACTAGCGTGAGTCTATGTTACGAATGCAAACGCTAACACAATATGGCCAGGACAATGATCAAACGCTAGTTATGGTGTATACGTAGAGTTAAGTGACGATATTACTATCGGATGATGAGTCGGCGACAATCCATATGGGCATTATGTGATCAATAGTAATGATATCAATATAGGTACTCCGTGGCCTATTACGCTACCGTGGAACAACAATACTGGAGTATATGTATGATATTCTACAAATGTCACAATAGATGCAGATCCTAGAGACAACACAAGTATTGGTACTCATGTATACCAATCTACAGGAGTATGGATGAGATCTAGATATATCGCTCTCAACGAATCGCCAGGTACGCTTATAGAAAATGTCTATAATGGTAGAGTTAATGGTGGGTATGGAGGTAATCTATGATACGGCCTCAAGATACTCAATTCCTATAATATCACTGGTACTATGGCTTGGCCGTCACTCAATGATCCAAGCTATTATGCTATCAATGCATCCAACAATATAGGTTCTGATTCGCATGGATTGATCATCCAATCCTCAGATCAAGTAAGTCTTACTGGAGTATACACTTCGTTCAATAGTGGATATGGTACATACATAGTAGATAGTACAGGTGTATCTTTAGCATATTTTACCGCGATAAGTAACGATCTTGGTGGTCTATATGTATCAAACAGTAATGATGTTAGTATAAATCGTGCATCTATCACGGGTAATCTAGGTGATGCTATATACATGGTTACAACAAGTGGCGCCACTATATATAGCTGATATATAGCACAAAATAGTGGAGACGGTATACAGACATCATGATTGGCTACCTATCATACCTATACAGACAATCGGATAGTAGGCAATACAGCCAATGGTATATATCGACAGGCAAGCCCTCTTGATATCTTAGGATATAATACCATAGACGGCAACGATATTTCATTCAATGGGGATGTATGATTGAGAATGGAATGACAAGGTTCACAGCTCACAAACAATATCATAAGTAATAACGATATACACGATAATACCACAGATGGTATCTATATGCAACGATGATATTTCCATGATTTCATATCCAACAACATATACGATAATGGATCTAGAGGTGTTGCTCTATATCAGACGGTAGGCAATACATTCACAGGACAAAATGTTTACGGTAACATAGCAGCATGATTGAGAATAGAAGGATTGTTAAATAACCATATCTATGCATCGTACTTCTATGAGAATGGGACTCATGGTATCCATATATATGATTCGGATGACAATGATCTATCAGGAGCCATAGCATATCAAAATGGAGCTTATGGTATATATCTAGATAATGCAAACAATACTACGGTTGATAGATCTATGGCTTTTGTAAATACATCTATAGGATTGTATGTATATCAATCATTTGCCAATACGATCACTAATTTGCAGACATTTAGCAATGGAGCAGCATGATTGGCAATCCATGCCGGTACGGGTAACATTGTCCATAATGTTATGACATACAACAATAATGATATTGGAATATCACTCTATGATGATGCCAATTACAATACAATAAACAATGTAACATCATTCTCGCAACAATACGGTATATCATTGCTATGATGACCGAGCAATATCATAGGGAACGTCTTTAATACTATCAATATAATAAACAATGTGCAAGGTATACGTATAGATGCTGGAGCGTCAAGTATTGGTAATATATTCAACGATATTGCCACCATACATAATACGACAGCAGTTTCTATAACATGAGGAACCAACAGCAATCTATTTTATGGTGCTTGGTTCTTGGTAGATAATGATACGAATTTTGATGGGACAGGAGCTGGTGGTATCTTGGATGCTGCAGTGAGCACAGAGCCAAATGTATCTTGGCCAGCAGGATATGTCACTACACTTACCTGACCACAAGGACAAATGACATGTAATTATGCTGTCCAAGTTACTTTCAATGGTTCAAACCTACTGGATTATCCATACTGTGATACGAGGAACAAAAATCTATTATGGACAGGTTGATTGGGAGTTGAGTATACATTCTTCCCAAACATCTTGAAGCAAGTAAATCCCGTATATTACGATAGCAACAATGATCTAGACTCTGCGGCAGGATTGGAATACCATCAAACTATGTTTGCTGGAGACTACTCGTATATAGGAGATGATATGATAGGTTGATATGTAGAGCTCTATGAAACAGGAGCAGTGGCCTATCAATCAGGATGATTTATCTATAATAATTATCCGCATATGCTTTTGCATATGGTTGCTATGCAATGAGCTCCGGACTATGTACATACAGGAGTATGAGATCCATTATATAATGGTATCACAGCAACGGTCTGATGAACATTCCAGACCCCACTCAGTGATGTCATAGGATTGCCATTGATCGATCAAGAAGGACTAAAAATAGTAAGAACATATTATACCGATGGGATCAACATGTCTCATTATTATGGACTTATAAGATGATTGGCATACGACAGCATATCTGTTACGAAAGCAGCATCGACATGAGTAATCCAAGAATGAACAGAACTATGATTTACTATCACAGTGGTAAATTCTGGAGCATTAGCGGGGACATCACAGGTATTTGATTTCTTGCCATGGATTATAAGCCAGACATGATTGCAAACAGATCCAGTCGGTATCTATAGTGGAGATCTCCATGCTATCATCTGGGATATGCCGGAAGTTGCAGAAGACACGACATATACATTTGCTATCACAGGATATGTGCAGACCTGATTTATAGGACAGACCTTTGTCAATACCGGGTATTTCATATCAGACTTTACGCATTCATGAGCTGATCTGGTACTATATAGCGAAGCATCATTTATGATAGCTTGATGTGGTGATGGTAATATAGGAGAAGGAGAACAATGTGACGATAGCAACACAAATGGTGACGATGGATGTAGTATGACATGTCAGATAGAAAATACAGCTTGTACGATACAATGATCTCCTACCACAGGAGAGATCCCATTGCTTGTTACATTCACATGAGTGGGATGAACAGGGATGTTGTTTGATTATATCGATTATGGTGATGGTACGACAGGTATAGATTTTACACACACCTATACATCGGAAGGTGTATATACTCCTATTGCATATCAGTACAATATATATTCTGGCAGTTCATATAATACATGTAGTTCTTCAGACATAATAGCAAACTTTATGGAGTGTGGAGATACTGTTATAGAGTGATCAGAACAATGTG
>CAZEYI010000105.1:0-4237 GCA_964516785.1 uncultured Candidatus Peribacteria bacterium | reverse complement strand
ATGACACAACAATTCGATGACATTATCCAAAACATTGTAGACCACGAGCTTCATTTTCAATTTACCAAAAGTAGCGGCAAAGGAGGTCAAAACATTAACAAGAGAGAAACCAAAGCAGAATTATTTTTCAATATCCAAGCATCTATATATCTGAATGATAGACAAAAAAAGAGATTGATTGCTTTATGAGGCAATTTTGTCCATCACGATGATACTACCTTGATCCTGACCTGCCAAGAAGAAAGATACCAACTAGCCAACAAAGAAAAAGTACTCCATCACTTTCGTACTCTCCTAACAAAAGCCTTACCAGAACCAACCAAACGTATAGCTACTAAGGTTCCTTATAGTCAAAAAATTAAATCCAAACAAATCAAGATAGCTCATAGTCGTAAAAAACAGTCGAGAAGTGCAAAACCCAACAAACAAATAGATTTCTAACAAATTATCAAATTGTCAACTCAAACAGCCAGTAGAGAGTAGCTCCTATTTGTATTTGTCCCGATCTGGATGTATACTTATCCTAGTTTACTATCTTCTAGCTACCCCGATGATCAAAAAGATTTTAGCAGGTGTATTTACCACAGTAATGTTGTTGGTCTCCGTGACGAGCGCAGCAGAACTTTTGGTAAAACCTTTGTACTCTGATAAGAGATTTCCACCAACAGACAAGTTGCATGCATCATGTATGCAAAATGCAGATATAGTCCTCAAGTCAGAAAAAGATATCAAAGAGATCAAAGTGATCATGTGATTTGATCCAGAAAAGGTGGACATTATGCGTATCCTCCCTGATTACAAAAATAAAGAAGAAATGATCGATTTTACCATCAAGGACAGTCAAATCATCTATCAACACAAGAAAATGATTTACAATCCTTGGTATGAGATCAAAATTTTTAGTATGCTTTTTAATAGTGCCAAAGATATTACTGATACGACATTCACATTTGAAAAGGGTTCCTATGCTATTACGACAAATAGTGGGTATGTAGACTTAGAATGATACACTACTATCCCATTTGCTACTGTACCAGAGTGTGAACCAGATATCATCCCACCAAGCGTGAAGTTAGTACAGCCTATAGATCAAGGGAGCGGTATTGCCTTGGATTCCTTGTTTGTCTTTGAAATCAAGGATTCGGGTAAATGAGTAGATAAGGACAGTATTTACGTCTCTATAGGTAAGGATGTCTATACTATAAATTCTATGGGAGTAGCATATTCAGGGACAACTCTTGTTGTACAACCTAGATCATGGCTCCCAGTAGATTCAGAAATAGATGTCAAAGTTGCTGCTTCTGATCTCCAAGTATTTGGTGGATCCAATACAGTACAGAAGACGTTTACTGTTGTAACTGCAGCAGACGTTGTCTTAGATAACAATATCTCACCTGGACAGCTTAGAGCCAGAAGTATGGATATAGCAGCCAATCAAGGAAGTGTCGAAGAATGTATATTGCTCCAAAATCTTACTATGCTCATATCCTCTGACAACCAATATATGATCGATGAGATCAGTTCTAAGATGAACTGTGAACAAACACTAGCAGCAGAAAATATCGATGAACATTCGGCTGCAGGCATGTATGTTGTAAAACAAGATACTACCAAGCTTTCTATCTTTGCTATCACTTGATGGGTATTGTTCTTCCTATCTCTTATATTGAAAATGCACTACTTCGTAGCATACAGAAGAAACCAAAAAATTCTCAAATCTATAGACTTTAGTTAAACTTCTCAAACTTAGATAACAATGCATGCAATGGCGAGAGCATAGTATCATCCACAATAGCAAGCTGATTGAGCAGGCTACGTGCATGTGCAATATGCTCCGTCATTTTTGCTTTTGCAAAATCTATCGCTCCTGATTCAAAAAACATTTGTTTTAATACGAGGATATCTTGCGCATCAAGTTGCTGCCCCAGATGTTTGTGTAAGAGTCATTGTTGAGCAGGTGTCCCAGAAGTATTGATATAATACGTGAGGTATGTTTGTTGTCATTCTTGTACATCAGCAAACGTTGTTTTATCAGTCTCAGATTCCAATATATCGAGTAGATCATCGCGTATCTGATATGCAATACCAAGCTCTTCTCCCAACTGCATCACGAGTGATTGTTGTCTAGCATCAGCACCAGCCAATTGCGCTCCTGCAAGCAGAGGTCTAGCAAAGCTATACCTTGCTGTTTTGTACAAATTTTTGCGCTCTAGTGTAGCTAGATCAACACTATCTCCTATCGAAAGATCAACATCTAGCATCTGTCACAATATTACTTCTTGTATCATGGTATGGATAGTCTGTTGTGCTTGTGCTACATATCCTGCATCAAACGTATTGTACTCTTGATGGAGGAGCTCGTATACCCATGCCAACAAGAGATCTCAAACGAGTATTGCCTGTCCTTCGGCAACTCTTCTCGTTACCTTACTATCCTTAGATTGGAGATGCGAATGTATGGTAGCTATATTGTGTCTTTTACTCGATTCATCCATGATATCATCATGCACCAGAGCCATCGTATGGAGCAATTCCGTTATCACCGCAAAATGCATGATAGCATCATGATCTTTGCCACCATAGAGTCTGTATCACATATACACACAATATGGCCTGATCCTCTTGCCGCCCGCTGTAGCAATAGCAAAAAGATGATCCCAGATACGAGCTATATTATCATGTTGAATGATAGTCTTATTTTTCTGTATACATTTGTTGAGATATGCCCCAAATACAATATCAAATGCCTCTTTGAATGAACCGAGATCCATATATGCTACATAAGAATAAATTATGGGATATATAGTACAGATCGCTTAGTCTTTTACAAACCTCTTTATATGAAGAGTATTGTATGATGTGAGTTCTTGCATTACACCATCAAAGCACTATCATAAAGCCAGTTTTACTATAGCATACGAATGACTACTAAAGAAAAAATTGCCTTATTTTTCTCTCCGCTGCGTAGTATCCCTTGGACGGTTGCTACCGTATTGTGATATAGTTTTTTCACTGGACTTTACCTCACTTTTCTCGTGTATATTATAGGATTGGTCACGCAAGCTATCGACCAACAAGATATGCATCGCATCCAGATATTATTGGTTATTATGATAGTGATGATCATTATTCATTACTTGACCAAGATATTTTATAGACCCACTAATTTTCGTATCATACGTGATATTACCATATATTTGGACAGAATATATCTGCATAAATTTATGGTAGCCGACAACAATCAAGTAGAAAAATTGGGAACAGGCAGAATGATCTCCATCATGCAAAAGTGAGTTATCGTCCGATCAGATATGCTAATGGGAATCCTTCGAGATAAGATGGTAAGGATACGGACACTACTTATGACACTGGGTATCATCGCATACAAATCACGACAATTTTTCCTTATCTCAGTAGCAGTATTGGTGGTAGTATCTCCTGTCGTTATGTATTTTGGGAAGAGGGCACGCATCTGGAGAAACAAAGTGAAAACTATCAATATCGAGATGGATAGAATGTATGTTAGATGGATCATGTCCAAGTTTGAGATCCAGCAACAAGGCAAATATGACTTTGAAATCCAAAAAAGAAAAGACCTCAACGATATACGATACAGCTACAAATACAAAGAAAAACAACAACAAGCTTTTGGATATGATACACTCGTCTTGGCTATAGATTTATTCTTATTGGCCATCACATGGATCATTAGCATCGGCGTATTCCATGGGACATATACGGTAGGAGATTTTGTTATGCTTACAGGACTGACTTTGCTCTTCCAGAGAGAGGTCGTCTGACTTCAGCAAGAAGTAAGAGCATCGTTTGATAGCTTGATACATGTCGATAGATTGATGGATACCTTTGCCGACATGAAGAGTAGCAAAAATCATTCAGAATGAGCTGAGTTTCACTATAAAAAATGAGACATCAGTATACAAAATTTGACCTACTGATATACCGAATACAATGTGCTTACCGACTTTTCATTGGACATAAAAGGTGGACACAAGACGGCTTTGGTATGAGTGAGTGGATCAGGCAAGTCTACTATCATCAAGCTCTTGGCTTGATATCTCACCCCAGATAGTGGTACCATAACTATCGACTGACAACATCTATCAGATATAGCGCTCAAAAACTATTACAAACATATCGGTTACCTCACCCAAGACCCAAGCGTATTTGATGGAACAGTATATGAGTGCAATGTTTGGACAATTAGCCGAAAGTTTAA
>CAZEYI010000104.1:0-4238 GCA_964516785.1 uncultured Candidatus Peribacteria bacterium | reverse complement strand
CAAGATTGTTTTCGATATATTGTGGCATTTTGATCTATGCTTTATTGTGTCGGACAAACTCTACCAAACTTCTTACCATAAGAAGGCTTTTCCTACTCATTTCAAAGAAGCTCTTGGTGCTAATAAGGTTGATGGCATCGATTTGATCTTCTGTACTTGTGATCTCGAGTAAGAATTTGTGGGAACTGATTTCCAAGAGCATCTCGCATTGATCCTGGCCCTGATTGGTGAGCACTGCATGTATGTGTCACAAGTCCAATACTTGTGAATTGCAGTCTTGAGCCTGTAAAAGCGAGAGTTGTTGCATAAAATTGACCTTGGATAAAATCACGTGAACCCGTATGTAGTCTTTTTGGATGGGGATGCAATGGAAAAGTCGAGATTATTTTTTGTGAAAGATTGTCTTGATTTTTTGGTATATTGCGTTATATATTTTTTATTTATTATCCGCTTATCTGCTGGATTATGACATACAAAGTTTTTGACAGCATTGTGAAAAAGTTTTGAAAAATGCGTCACAAAATCGTTTCTATGGAGAAATTAGAACAGATGTTAAGTGCCTGTACCGATCTTTCTACGTCAGATCAAAAAATATATAAACTGCTATATACTCTTAAGAATAGATGATACCTGTTAACTTTGAAAAAAAATCTCTTCTTTATTAAAGATCCAGATGAAGTTGTGTCTCCGGATTGGATATTGGAAAGGCACTATTGGGATCAATTACGTAAACATTGTAAGGAATATGTGTCTGGGCATCGATATATTGGTGGACTGAAAGCCTTGGAATTTCATATATCTTCATACGATATTCCTGAGGACGATATTTTGGTGGTTAATGATGATAAGCAGGCTACTGAGATTGTTTTGTTTGATAGAAAGGTCGTATATAAAATATATACACACAAGAACTCCTCTCTCTATCCTCTCTTCAAGAAATTTACCACTACTTTTCGCTTATCCCAAGGATCTTTACCAATAGCAGGTTTGGAACTAGCTCTTTTGGAAACTTTGTATAATCCAGCATCGGGTTCTGTAGGATATGTGCATGGTTTGATAAAAAAAATTCTTAAAAAGCATAAAAAAACTCTCAATCTCACCGTTTTTGCTAAATTATTGCAGGCAAACAAACATCATACATCTATCAACAGACTTCATTCTATTGCTGTGGAAGTAGATAAAGTATTGGCTGATAGTCTGCTCAATCTTATAAAAAAATACAGCTATTTCATATCATAAAATTTGCAGAAAAAGTCTGTTTTGGATATAATTTTTTATATTTACTTTTTTGATATATGGTATGGAGATATGGAATAGTATTTCCTTCTTGATAGGAGGAATTGGTTTGTTTTTGTATGGATTGGTGCGCTTTGAGGAAAGTATTGAAAGAGCTTCTTGAGATTGGGTAAAAAGAGCCATAGCATTTGCTACTAAGAACCTTGTCAGAGGTATATCTACTGGGTTTCTTGGTACTGCCATCTTACAAAGCAGTACTTTGGTGAGTATTATTGTGATCTGATTGGTAGGAGCACAAACGATGAATCTATTTCAAGCTGCTGGCGTTATATTAGGCGCTAATATAGGAACTACCCTGACTGCACGGTTTGTGGCTTTACGAGGATTTAAGATCAATATAGCCGTATTGGCTTTGCCATTTGTGGGATTGGGATGATTGGCCGCAGTGATATCAAAAAAACATACCACATGGCGCGGAAGAGCAATATTCCTGCTTGGATTTGGGATGATATTGTTATGACTATCTTATATGAAAGATAGTTTTGCATATATCCAAAATGTAATAGATCTCAGTGCTTACCACGATCTTCCTACTCTCTTCTTCTTGTTCTTTTCGATAGGACTCACTATTGTTGTGCAATCTAGTACAGTAGCTACAACTATCATATTGGCTGCAATGTATACTAATGCGATAACGTTTGATGCCGGACTGGCTATGATAGTATGAGCAAATATCGGTACGACATTTACTGCGATCCTGTGATCGCTTTGAGGTATTGCGAAACAGAAGCAGATAGCTGCTTTTCATGTGTTGTTTAATATCATAACAGGAACGATTATTTATCTTTCATTGCCTCTGTGGGATTGGTTGTTGGTTGATGTGTTGTGATTTACGGATCCTGTGGTAGCATTGGCGGCATTCCATAGTTTCTTTAGTATATTTGGTGTTATTATATTTGTGCCTGTGCTTGGTAAATTCTTGTCTTATATAGAAAAATTATTTCCAGAAAATGGTGATTTTTGGGATAGATTTCCTCGTCTTAAGAAATTGTTTGTGCACGAGGAGTCGATATAGTTTTTTTGCAGATGCTTCGTAGTCGCATAAGTCATATCATTCCAAAAAAGAGGAAGAAATATTGAGATTTGGAAAAATAGGCTACAAATTCTGCTTGGCTATCTTGTCTGAGATATTCTAGTACAAACCTTATGATACTATATCCTGTAAGAAAGCTGGCTGCAATAATGCCTGGTATTATTTTGTTTGTCTTTTTTTGTTTGCGCAGTAGATACTGCCCTACTATAAGCAAAAGCAATCATTCGCCCAGAGCTGCTAACATATTGGTGTTCACTCTCAGCGCTGTATCGATACGATCGTATACATGTAGGAGATGGATTTGTTGCAATAGATTGGTTAACCACAAGGGCAGATTTCGCATATTGCTTGGAACCAGTATTCCGTAGAGTTCTTGATTGAGAAAGTTTCCTATTCTTCATACAAATATGCCGAATGGAACAAAGCTTAGTATAATATCTCCCAAACTTTTGGTTTCTGCTCGTGTACATCATTGTTTTCGTGATCGTGCTACAATAGCTATGATAACACCTATGAGTCAGCCGATAAATGACATGCCTCATTTTCGAAAGGCAATGATATCTGCTGGATTTTGTACAAAATAATCGAAGTCATAGATCAATACATGTCATGTTCTTCCTCCTATCATCACTCATAGGAAAATAACGAATATGATGTCGTCAATTTTGTGCTGGAGTATTTTTTGTAGATTTGGTGTTTGGTTTCGAAGTGCTCGATTTTTGATGCTGTGTGCAAAAAGATACCCACCTCAGAATGCTATCAGGTACATGATGCCGTATCGATGAATATCTATTGGTCCGATGCTAAATGCTATCATGTGCATTTATTGAGAGGTAAAGTCTTTGGTATTGCCAAAGAATTGTTTGAATAATTTCTGGATGTAATCGATGGGATCGTATGTGCTTGATTGTGTCGTTTTCTGTATGGATTGGATAAGTGAGGTATTTGTTTTTTGTGTATCTTGGATGATGGTTTGTATATCTTGGTCTATATCTTGGTACTTGATTTGGCTGCTTGATGCAGGTTGTGATTGTGTATCAGATTGATCTAAGAGTTCTTGCATAGTCTGACTGAGTTGGTTGTCTAACTGACTATCATCTTTGCCCTGGCATAATTTGTTTGCTAGATCGGGAGGATTTGTCTCTAAAAGAAGTGCTATAAATGTCTGTGATGCCAAATATTTATCATTTTCGATTACCGCTTGCTTGGTGATCTGGTAGCGTTGTGGTGTTGTTTGTATATCGCAAGCTACTGTATTGACGAGTTCTCTATTGATCTGTTTTTGCTGTATCTGCTTATCTTTACTATTGCGTATTCGTAGGGTAAGTATTTCTTGGTTGGTATGTATATTTTCCTGGAGTTCTGTTTTGCACTGTAGAGGCAGGGATCTTTTGTCTAATAATTGATCAATTTTTGTTAGAGTATCTTGTATATTATATTGTTTTTGGATGATATCTGATCGATATTGTTCTATGGCGTCGGTTTCTTTGATGCAGGTAGCTAATATCGTAGCTTGATTTTGTTCCTGGAGCTCTAGACTATCAGCATCTCTTATGTTTTGTAAAATTTCGTTTGCTTGCTGTGTATATTGTCTGGCTTGTTGTCGACCTGTGAGGGTATCTTTTTGTATCTCTTGTTCGGCTAAATAGCTTCGTAGGACGGCCTGATTTTTTTTGTCTGTATTGTTATCGTTTGGCAGACTTTGTATGGCTTGGAGGATTTTGCCTTGTGCCAACAATTGTTTTGCTCTTTGGTATTGTATTTGGTCAGGCAATATGATGTTTGTAGCTGATATTTGTGGCTGGCTGATAGCTTTTTCTGTACGAGATCGTTTGGATCGAGTAGTGTTCAGGAAAAACAGTGCTCATACTACGATGATGGAGCATGCGATAATTCCTATGTATATTTT
>CAZEYI010000103.1:0-4263 GCA_964516785.1 uncultured Candidatus Peribacteria bacterium | reverse complement strand
CAGTAGTATCGTCAGGAAGTGGTGGCATAGCCAAGAGATATGGATATCCATGATTAAGCGCTCCGCTAATCCCCCATATCGTATCAAAATCCCAACCTGCATCAGTAAACATATTCATATCGGTCATCTCTATAGTTGTTTTACTTTGCCCAAAGAGACTTGTAGGTATACCTGTAGCATCCGTATCCCAAAAAGATTCTGTTGCTACATTACCTCCTCATTGGCTTCTTCCTACGAGACCACCAACATCAGAGTCTCCTGTAACAGCACCGGCTGCGTAGGAGTTTGTTATGTTTGTATTGTCCACAAATGCTATCAATCAACCAACCCAACCTCCATCAGCAGTTACATTTCATCTAGCATATGCATTGGTTATATTTGTCGAGAAAGACCATCCTATAAGTCATCACACACCACCCTGAGCGACTATATCCCCAGCTGCATATGATGTCTGTATGGTCGAATCCGTTATTATACCAGCCAATCAACCTACACGAGTAGCTGAGCCTTCCACACCACCTACTGAGTATGATCTACTTATAACAGTGTTGTTTTGAGCTCTTCCTATTAATCACCCCACACTGCTCGCAAAATTTCCAGACCCTAGCACAGATGCAGATACAGAAGAATCATTTACCGTAGTAGCAAAAGCATTTCCTATAAGACCCCCAATTTCTGAATTTGTCCCTTCTACATAGGCAGATGAGTGAACATTGTCTATAGTGGTATTTACCGTATATCCAGCTAATCCACCTATTTTGCCATCATCCATCATAAAGCCTCCCTCATGCGTACTTATGACTGATCCTGACAGAGTAAGATCTGATATGGTAGCACCATTTACGCTTCTAAAAACTCCTATATAGTTTTCTGTCGAATCGATATCGACAGTAATAGTATATTCTCCACCATCAAAAGTCCCTTCAAAAGGAGATATCGCAGATCCTATCATAATACTATTACCACTACCACTGCAGTCGAGATCTTGTGTCAGTACATAGTCATTTGATAGATCATTGTTAACGGCAGCCAGATCATCACATGACGAAACTTCTATAGATCATATTTGTAGTGTGTAATAATCGCCACTCAATGTATCTACGATAGATCCATTGTAAGTAAATAAATATACTTGATGCGATCATGTACCAGGGTTTACAAGATCTTCGATAGTTGCAGATACAGCAGATCAAGAATTCGCATCAGTATTTACCGATAGACAGAGAGATCCGTTGGGTCATAGACCTCCATGTACCATAGAGTTGTCTTGACCAACAGGACTACCATCTACAGACAAAGATATAGTATGTTGAAATAACCCCAAACCATCATCCCATGGATTGGTAGAGATACAAAAAGCCCAGTCAGCATTTGGTACAGTATTCTCTACGGTATAGGTAAATGTATAGTCTCATGTAGCTCCAGGATTGGTGTCGCTTCCAGTTATAGAGACATTGGTCAGGGTGCCTGCAAATGTGGATCATACAAGTCCAGCCACTACTGCAGCCATTCAGAGAAGATGTTTGTGAAAACGCATACACAAAAAAAATATAAAAAAGCATACATTATCATCACATCTACACAAACCCAGCATATATGCAAGCTCTATACACACACTATTTTTCTCTTGCAAGCCACCAAAAAATTTATAGTATAGCACGTGTTTGGAGAAAGTGATACTTCTCCATGTCATTCTGATCGACCAATTGTCATCCCGACCGTAGTGGAGGGATCTCGCGGAGCTTGGAGAGATTTCTCCACTACGCTATCGCTTCGGTCGAAATGACAAGAATATTTTACATCATACACACGAACTATGAGCAAATTCATCCCATTAGAAGACCACATCATCGTGGAAGCTATCGCAGAGGAAAATGTTACCAAGAGTGGTATCATCCTGCCTGATAGCAAAGAAAAACCATCCAAAGGCAAAGTCATCGCCGTCGGCGCTGGCAAGATCTTGGACAATGGTAGCAGAGCAGCAGTCGATGTCGCAGTCGGTGATATCGTCTACTTCACCAAATACGCTCCAGACGAATTGGAAGTTGATGGCACGAGCTATCTCGTCATCAAACAAAGTTCTGTTTTAGCTAAACAGGTATAGTTATGAAAAGTATCGTCCTTAAACTATCTATTGTTTGATTGTTAGGATTCCTCGCAACATTTATTGGGATGCAATTATATACAAGTAATACTTACTGTAAAGATAGGCTAATCGATCGTGAAAATGTTTTGAACTATTTTTATAGCATAGCCAATAAAACTTGTTATTATGTAGGCCGAGAAAAGCAAATGTGCATATATGACAATTGCGATCCATCCGAGCGGAGATATATATATAAGATGTATGAGACACCTCAAATGACTGCAGGATATCTGCGGAAAAAAGAATGATCGTATGAATACGAGCGACGTATGTTGACATATGTATTAGATACTCTTTGATTCTGACCAGTGCAGCCAACGATACGTAACATAAAATTATTTATACCAGATAAAATAGGAGGATTATTAGCTTTCATATACCATATATTTGTTCCAATAGAAGAAAGGGATATGAGACTGCCAGGGCCTCTTTAAGCGATATATATATATATATTTAATTAATTATAACCCATCATGCCAAAAATCTTATCTTACGGCGACGACGCTCGCAAAGAAATGTTCTACGGGATTGAACTCGTAGCCAATGCAGTCAAGGTCACTATGGGACCTAAGTGACGCAATGTCATCCTCGACAAATGATACGGCGGACCTACGGTAACCAATGATGGTGTCACTGTAGCCAAAGAGATAGAACTCGAAAATAAGTACCACAATATCGGTGCCTCTATCGTCAAAGAAGCAGCAGAAAAAACCAACAAAGAAGCTGGTGATGGTACCACGACGACAACAGTGCTTACCTACGCTATGGCCAAGGAAGGGCTCAGATATATCAGATCAGGAGTCAATCCATTTGCGCTCGGTAGAGGATTACACAAAGCAGTAGATCATCTCATCAGCGAACTTGGTAAAGAAACAAAACAACTCAAAACCAAACAAGAGATAAAGGATGTTGCAACTATCTCTGCACAAGATGAAGAAGTTGGTACACTCATCGCAGATGTGATGGATGAAGTCGGTCAAGATGGTGTGGTGACAGTAGAAGAAGGCAAGTCTATTGGGCTTACCAAAGAACTCACCAAAGGTATGCAGTTTGACCAAGGATATGCATCAGCGTATTTTGTGTCAGATAGTACCCGCATGGAAGCCGTTATCGAGAAACCAGCAATTTTGGTGACTGACAAAAAAATTAGTTCACTCAAAGATATTTTGAAAGTATTAGAAGAACTTGCTGCATCAGGTAAAAAAGATGTTGTTATCATCGCTGATGATGTCGAAGGCGAAGCATTGGCATCATTGGTTCTCAATAAAATGAGAGGTATGCTCAATGTCTTGGCAGTGAAGGCCCCAGGTTTTGGTGACCGCAAAAAAGAAATGTTGCACGATATCGCAGCAGTAACCGGTGCGACAGTCATTACTGAAGAATTGGGTCTCAAACTTGATGATGCGACTAGCGCTCACTTAGGTAAAGCAGATAAGATCATCGCATCCAAAGATAAGACTATCATCATCGGCGGTAAGGGCGATCAAGCTGCAGTCAACGATAGAGCCGATATGATCAGAGCTCAGATATCCAAAGCAACATCTGACTATGACAAAGAAAAACTAGCTGAGAGATTGGCAAAACTCGTGGGTGGTGTCGCTGTGATCAAGGTAGGTGCAGCCACAGAGATGGAGATGAAAAACAAGAAATACAAGATCGAAGATGCACTCAATGCTACTCGTGCAGCAGTAGAAGAAGGTATTGTCGTATGAGGAGGTACTGCATTGGTCAAGCTGTCCAGAACACTTGACGCTCTCAAACTCGACGATGCTGACGAACAGATCGGAGTTGAAATTATCAAGCATGCTATCGGATATCCAGTAGTGCAGATTGCAAACAATGCTGGATATAAAGGTGACTGGGTAGTGGAAAAGATCAAAGAAGACAAATCATTTAACTCAGGCTTTGACGCTAAGACTGGAGAATTCAAAGACTTGTTCAAAGAAGGTATCATCGATCCAGCCAAGGTATTGCGTGTCGCATTGCAAAACGCAGTATCCGCAGCAGCGATGTTCCTGACTACCGATGCAGTCATCGTCGACGCTCCGAAGAAAGATGCACCTGCAGCTCCAGATATGTGAGGCATCGGTGGTATGTGAGGGATGGGTTGAATGGGC
>CAZEYI010000102.1:0-4318 GCA_964516785.1 uncultured Candidatus Peribacteria bacterium | reverse complement strand
ATACAAGAAAGTGAGTCTATGATAGCCGTATGTGAAGACATAGATGGACGATATTCGTGCAACGATACCGGAGCAAGCACACGAAGGATAGTTGAGATAAATAATTTGTACAAAAAAATAGGAAACGAAGTTCTCAACTGCGAAAATGGACAATCAGTAAGTGGAGTATTATGCGGACAAAATGATGCTAAAGAATTACAGTTCTGCATACATGCCTGAGATCGTCGCAATAACAAGGTACAAACATTATGTAGTATACTCACAAACTTTCAACAATAAGAGGCATTTAGACTTGAAAGATAGTGGCCTCTCTATATAAACAAAACACTTTAGAAAATCGTCGAATATGGATATCAAACAAATAGACGAATTTTTCGGATACAAACCATTTTTTTCTACCGATACACAAATATTGGTGGATGATATTATACAAAAAGCAAGTAAATATCTCCCAGCAGAACAACTCCCTCTCATACAAGAAACATATGAATTTGCGCGCAATGCACATACTGATGTACTAAGACTATCTGACGAACCCTATATTGTACATCCATTGAGAGCTACGCAGTTTTTGATGGAAATTAAGCCTGATATAGCTTCTATCCAATGATGTATTCTCCATGATGTTATAGAAGATACAGCCATTACATACGAAGAAGTTCACAAAAAGTTTGGTGAAGAAGTAGCAAACATCTGTGAAGGTTTGGTAAAAGTTTCCAAGATCAAATACAAAGGTGAGGACAGACAAATCGAAACACTCAAGAAAACATTCCTAGCCATGGCAAAAGATTTGAGAGTAATTTTCATAAAACTTGCTGATCGTATTCATAACATACAAACACTCCACTATCATCCAAAAAAAGAAAAGCAAGAAAAAATAGCAAATGAAACACTCAAAATTTTTGTCCCTATAGCTAAAAGACTTGGATTATATCAATATCAACTGTACCTCGAAAATGGCTGCTTTAGCATTCTACATCCTGAAGAGTTTCACAACATCGTACAATACTTAAAAAAAATATATCCCACCAAGCAACAATACGTTGAAAAGGGGACAAAAAAACTACAAGATATCTTACAAAAAGAAGGGATTCATGGCTCTACTATCAAGTGAAGACTCAAGAGTCCATATAGGATCCGACAGAAAATGAACAAATGATCAGCCAACGATTATAGTCAAGTACTGGACACACTAGCCTATAGGATCATTACTAAAGATGTTGCGGAAAGTTACTTATGTCTGGGGCTCATACACAAGTACTACACCCCTATGATCAAAAATATCAAGGACTATATCGCTATTCCCAAATTCAATGGATATCAAAGTCTGCATACTACGATATTGGGTATGTTTGATTTTCCTGTAGAGATACAAATCAGGACATATGAAATGGATGAGATCGCAGAATTCTGAGTTGCTGCACACTACGGATATTCTGATACGGGAGCGTCTATCTCTATACCAAAAAATCAAGCTGAGTGGATCAAAAAACTCCAAGACATGGTAAACACATACCAAACACTAGACGATAAAGAATGATTCAAAAACGAGCTTAATATCGAGATGCTCAACAAAACCACATTCCTCTACACACCCAAAGGAGATATCGTAGAATTATCTCAGGGAGCTAGTGTATTGGACTTCGCGTTTCACGTCCATACGAATGTAGGATTAACGTTTAAAAATGCATTAGTAAACCGAGAGATCAAGCCGATAAACTACATCCCAAAAACTGGAGATGTGGTAATGATTCAGACATGGAAAAACAAGTACACAGCAAACAAATCACGATTAGACTATCTCCATACACCAAGTGCAAAAGCAAATCTCAATAGATATATCAAAAACAAAGAAAAGGACGAAACGATCAAACACGTAATAGTAGAACTAAACAAGAAACTTAAAGAACTAAGCTTGCCTCTATTTCGTACACAAGAAGATAAGATCCATAAGTTATACGACAATGCCGAAATGGAAAAAAAACTTATGGAAGTCGCTGATAAGAAATCAAACATCAATAGGATCATAAAAAGCGCATATCCAGAAGAACACGAACAGATTGTGGTAAAAACCAAAAAACCAACACATGTTTTGGATAATGCAATTATCGATGGCAACCAATTATTGAACTACGAACTATGCCCAGAATGCAAACCAACAATACATGACAAAATCATAGCAAAGTCAGGAAGACATGGCATCAAAATCCATGCTATGCGTTGCAAAGCACTCAAGACAGTAAACTATGCACACTTACTAGAAACTCATCGATTATGACAAGAACCAAATCATTACATATTGTCTCTAACTATCGACATTCCAAATAAGAACAATAACATGCTGCAAATCATGCAAAAAATCAACGATCTACGCATGCATGTTATGCACGTAGGTATGAGAAATATATCATCAGACCTATCGGAATTAGACATAGAAGTACAGTATACAAATCCTACGCAGATAGACTTTTTACTCACAGAGATCAAAAAATATCTGAACATAGTAAGCATCAAAAAAAGACAATTATCCTAAAATAAAAAATGGAACACCTCCTCTCCAATGATAGTGTATTACAACTACAAGGTATCCAACAGATAATAAATCGGATGCTTAGTTTTTTCATATTTTGTTGGATATTGTCTATCATATGGGTAAGTAAAGATATCCATGCTAGAACCAACAGTATCGCATTACAATGTACATGTATACTAATTATAACTATATGCACACCGATAGTATGACTACCTATCTATCGAACCATAAGACCACTCACCTACAAGTCATTTTATGAACATCCACTCAAAGATGAACAAATATAGCAAGGCTTTCAAACCATTTGATATACGCGCCATATACAATCAAGATATCGATGATAATTTTGCACAAAATATGTGATATGCTTTTGGTATGCGATGCAATAAGCAAAACAAAACAAAACTTCTCATAGCAAACGATACAAGACCAGCAAACAAATGATTGATAGATTCTTTTGTGAATGGGTTAACACATGCAGCAACAGTAGATATAACATACGCAAACCTAGCAGCCCAAAATCCAGCTAGCATAGATTTGCCATACGGAGCATGTAGCACAAGTTTAGCGTATTCTCTAGTGCAACAGTGATTTGACTACGCAGTTATTTTCACTGCATCACACAATCCAAAAGAATATGTGTGACTTAAAATCGTTGATAACAGTGCAGACTTCGTGCCATCAGATACATTACGTAGCATGTACGAAACATACTCATATGAAGATACAAATACATACCCTATCATAACACACAACGCTTTGGATATACAAGACCTTATAAAAACAAATGAAGACAGATATATACAAGCGGCTAAGCAGATACACAAAAAATATAAAGTAGTGATAGATTTTTCAAATGGCTCTGGATGTACGCGAGAGTATGATCTCGTACAGAAGATACAACAACAGGACATATGGGATGTTATATGTATCAATACAGCTGCCGATGGCAATTTTCCTGGACACGAATCAGACACATCAAATCCAGAATGCTATGAGCAACTGATCGACGAAGTACACAAGCAACAAGCAGATATAGGAATTATGTTTGATGGAGATCTTGATAGAATCGGGGTCGTAGACAATACAGGAAAAATCGTACCATGAGATACGATCGGATGTCTACTCGTAAAAAAATATCTGAGTACGCAAAAAAATGAAATAGTATATATGGACGTACTCTGTTCTGGAGACTTGTATGACACCATCATCAAACATAATGGCAAACCAATAATAACGAAAACAGGAAGAGCGTTGATGACGCAGGCATTAAATGCAGATCAGGCCTTATTGGGTATAGAATTTAGTGGACACATTATGTACAGATCTTCTGGCTATGTAGAGCAGCCGCTCATGGTGGCTATAGATATATTACAAGTGTTAGACCTAGAGCAAAAAAAATTGAATGAAATATGCGCAGATTTCAAGCAATGGTATCGCAAACCACTCTTATCGATCAAAGTAGAAGATGCAGATCAGTGCATCACAACAATCAAAAATCTATACCAAACCTACAATATCCAGCACATCGACGGACTCAATATATATAGTGAAGAGTTACGTCTTACAGTAAGAAAATCCAACACCGAACCCAAGATTAGAATAGCCCTAGAAACCAAAGACCAGACATCTCGACAGACGCACATGGATCGCATCCTTCAATCTATACAAATATAATGGCTCTATCGTTCATCATTCTAACACTACTCATAGCCTGATCAATAATTGCGGGATCATATAGTATGGATCTTCCTTTGTTCATAAGTATGCAACAAAGCACGCAAC
>CAZEYI010000101.1:0-4352 GCA_964516785.1 uncultured Candidatus Peribacteria bacterium | reverse complement strand
AATCATCCATGCGTACAGAGAACCAATGGAGATTTTTCACGTACTCAGGTATCGGAAAGGAAATAATATATTCAGTATTCATCACTTACACGTAAATCCAAGATGCCAAATTTTTGGAACAAATGAGAACAATACTTTATAACAAAATATACTTCAGCAAGAGTATAATTTTGTTTTGCAAGAAATGCTGAAAATCTCTTGGGATCGATAAGTTGAGACGATTGGAGAAATCAAATATCTCCGTATGATTGGCTTTGTAAAAAACGTTTTGCAATATCCAATTTATTTTTATGAGAAAATGCCCATATCATTTTAGTATCTCCCAAGAGAGATTTCCATAAATCATGAGCAGCCAATCCTCCTACTTGTTCATGAACAACACCTCCTTCTTCTTGTCTATCAATGAAAAAAGGAGCTTTTTGGGAAAATTTTTGCTCTCTACGAGATATTTTTTGTAGAGCCGGCAAAGACAATCATGCTTTAACATCTGTAGAAGCAACGATACTAATAGAAACAAATATGTCATCTATCTGGTTAGACAAATGCTGGAGTACAGGGAAATAACGACTCAATTCTTGGACATAATCCACACAATACAAAAACACAACAGCCGCACAGATGCAATCATACAAAGCATCATGAAATGTTTTCTCATTGCTGACATGATGCATCTTCCAATATTCTGCAAAACGCTGAAATTTTTGCAAATATTCAGATAAAACATCAAGTGCATAACTAGGAGCAAAGTGTACCAAACACTGAGTTAATGGGAAGGTATCTATACTCGCGTGGTAAGAAATATTACCAAAATATTTTTCCACAAATTGGATATCAAATCCTATATTGTGTCATATCAATATAACATCATCGCCAAAATAAGGCAATACCTGGTCTGCCAAAGATTGTAAGGATGGAGCAGTAGCAAAAGATTCCAAGGTAAATCCTGTAATATAGGTTACAATTTCTTTCATGGATGCAACGTCACGTTCTGGCTTAACCAAAGATTGAAAAGACGACAACATCTTGCCATCACAGGAAATTTCATACAATCAAATCTGAATAACGTCATCATTATCATGATGCAATCCTGTAGTCTCTACATCCAAGAAAACATATCTATATCATTGTTTGAGCATATATATACAGACGATAAACTACGAATCATACTCCACTTCCAACGCTATCTGATCAGGCACAATATTTTTGGGTACCACTACTTCAAGGACATTTTCGGCAGTCAACTTACTATGTATTTTATCAAAATACACTTGCGCAGGTAGATCGATAACTTGGACAATAGGTCATCGATAACATTGTTGTTTAAGAGGGATCAGATTGTTTTTCAATGCAAATCATTTTCTCTCGCCACTAATTTCCAATCTATAGTTTTTTATACGAAGTTTGAGACTCTCTTTCTTGACGCCACTCAACGGCATAATAATCACAATCTCTTGTGGAGATTCATAGATATCGTAAGGTATATGAGGACTAGTTACATGTTTTGGCATAGATACTAATATTAATTAAAGAGAGGTGTACCCTTGTGTTTACCTTTGATAAATAATTCTTCTATCTTATCTCTTTTTGCTTCGGGATTTGATACATAATAAACAGTAACTTCTCATAAGTCTGTTTCATCTCACTCTGACAAGAATATAATATCGCCATTATCAAACATACTATAGAGTAATGTAGACTTACGCACATTTACTGTTCTTATATTTTCCAAGTTCATGGCAGAGGTTGTTCTGTATAAGAGCCCTCTTTGATTATACAAAAAGACTCCATTCGGAGTGACAATAGTAAAATCACAGTAATAGTCCAGCAACCTTTTGAAAACTGGCGATAATGTAGCCAGATATATAAAAGGCACTACTACATACAAACTACGATACATAAGCGTATATTGCTGCACATAGGACAATCCATACAAGGCAACAAAAAAGATGATGGTATAAAACATAAAAGGTAAATACACTTCTATCCATAAGAAAAGCTTGCTTCTTTGTATAACCAAGACATTGTTGCGACCTTCTTCCATGACAAATTTGGTTACAACATCTCCTTTATACTTCGTATCAAAATTGGAAAATATTTTCATAGATAACAAAGCAAATGAAGCAAAATAAGCTACCTGTGAAAGTATACAAAAAAAGAGTGCGATTACAAGAACCAACACCCTCTCTCCAAAGACAGTATATCTAGCTTAGAAAAAACCAAATTGTGGCAACAATCTCACATATACTTTACCGATAATATTGTCATATGGCACATTGTATGTGGCTCACTTATAACATCACAAGCCAAAACAACACGAAGAGTCGGTACTAAATCCTCTATTATCCCCCAAGACAAACAAACTACCGGTATCTACAGAAAACTCTGTCAATCCACATCTAGCCTTTGTTTCGAGATCGGCTGGAAGATAACTTTCGTCAAGTTCCTGACAATTAAGCTTATCAGAACACACATAGACATTGCCCTTTTCAATCTTTACTGTTTCACCAGGCAAACCTATGATTCTCTTGATGTAGGGGATATTCTTACCAGGAGGTACAAAAACCACTACATCTCATCTTTCCCATGGGCTTATTCTTGGAGATATCTTATCCACAATAATGAAATCATTTTCTTCAAAAGTTGGGGACATACTAGCGCCAACAACAGTATAGGGATTTGCAACAAAAAACCTGATACACAATACGATACCACCCACAAATATCAAAAAGGCAAATATATCAAATACATCCAATGCAAACTCTACAATCTTATCTCTAGATATCAACATACAAATACAAACTATCAACAATATAAAATACAAACAATACTTCTAGAACGGCACTTCATCATCTACATGATCAGGGATCTTTTCCAACTTATCTTCTCCTACGAGATGCGCATTCTCTTCACCTTCTTCTCCTCTTGGATCCAAGAATATAAAGTTGTCAACAATAATCTCGGTGGCAAACTTTTCTACACCACCTGTGTCTTGCCATTTCCTGGTTCTCAATCTTCCTTCGATGTAAATCCTTTTCCCCTTATGAAGATACTTGGTCAACACTTCAGCACCTTTACCATAACATACACATCTATGGTATTCTGCATCTTCCATCATATTCCCTTCTTTGTTTTTGAATTTTCTGTTGGTTGCAACAGTGAAATTCGCAACAGCAGTGCCACTTGATTCAATAGTCTTGATTTGGAGGTTGCTTGTGGCTCTTCCAATAATCATTACCTTATTCAAATCCATGATCACATGAGATTAGGAGGATAAAACATCTCTAGGATACACTGTATGTACACAACAAACACACAAAATCAATTGATTTTGTAAAGGATATATATACACATGCACCACGTGCTTCTCATCAAAGCACCTACAGCACCACGCCCAGGTGATGGAATTGGTAGACATGCTAGACTCAAAATCTGGTGTCCTTACGGATGTGGGGGTTCGAGTCCCCCCCTGGGTACCATCTTACTACAACAAATCTATACTATGCAACACAATATTGTACTAATAACTCCAGTAGTCCCTACGCCTCCTCTTTCGGTGGTAGGATTTTGTTATGATCTCAAGTAGAAACAATCATACACAACAAAAAAGTCCTATCACCTTAATATCTACAGGTCGATGGGGCTTTTTTTATACTCCAAACTTTTTGTATGATGAACAACAAACAAATACAATTCATAGGCTACGGCAATATGTGATCCGCATTAGGGAATACCATACTATCGCAAACACAAGAAAATATCCATCTCACTATAGATACCAAAACGACACAGCGAATAGACCAACTACAAAGAAATACAAGTGCAGATATTATCTTCGTCTGTGTCAAGCCACAACAGATTAACGACATCGTACTAGATGTGTACAACAAAGACGCTACGTGTGTCTCTATCATGAATGGCATAAATACAAGTAAACTCAATCATTTCAACACAATAATTCGTACCATGCCAAATCTCTTAGGAGAAGTTTGATCAGGCGTAACTGGTCGACATGAGAAATGAGAGATATTTGAGTCAACAAGAAACTTTATCAAAAATATTTTTACCTCATCAGGGATACTTATTGAGATACCAAATGAAGACGATTTTAGTGCCTTTACTGCTTTTGCAGGATGTGGACCAGCAATAGTTGCATATATAGAACAACATTGTGATGAAGAAAGTTACCGTTGATATGTCTATCATACACTGCAAAGAGTCTGAGAAGAGCTATGACTAGATAGAATACAGGCCATCACCATCGTAGACAAACTCCGTCATGGTGTGTGAAAATATTTAGAAAAATACGCTATAAATCATGATCAACTCATCGACACAGTCTCATCCAGATGATG
>CAZEYI010000100.1:0-4359 GCA_964516785.1 uncultured Candidatus Peribacteria bacterium | reverse complement strand
GTGGGTAAAGTAAGAAAATTTTTGATTTTTTTGAGATGAGGCATGATAGAAAATAAGCATAAAACAAATTATTACACTAGATAAATAAGCAATTAGGTCCTAAATGCAAGCTATTTGTGTATGCATATTACATAAAAACTAGTCTAGTTTATATAGTATGAAATGATCGTTATTGATTGCCTCCACCACAAGTCCATCAGTCAACATAGTAGACATCATTTGTGTATATCCCAGATAGTCAACTTCTTTAAACAACAATATGTATCAGATTCACATATCTTTGAGACGGAGTACGAATGTATTAGTATCTATAGTATCTCATTCACCATCGATGATATTCATGGTATCGAGATATGAAGTAACTATTTGGCTTGCCGGATTATTGGTCTGTGTATATAATGGTCATATTTCTATGTTATCTCATTGCAAAACACGCAGCGGACGAAAAAATATTTCAGCAGGATTGAGCACATTTTTTCATACAAAAGAAAATCTCATATATTGATGCCAAGGGAACACCAGGATATCATAACAATCTTGAGGACAATCATTTTTTGGTGTATGTTCGTCTAGCAGTTTTTCACGCAGATCATACCGAGCGACTGGATAGTCTACGACAGGAATTTGTTTGCCCAATAAGAACAGAGAAGGAGTATAACCCAGCAATATCATAATAGTTGATATACAGATGATCGTATAGTGGTATTTTTGTTGTCCAAATATTTTTCACAAGAAATGAGTACCATAGGCGCCAAAGTATGCATATCATACGACCATCAAAAGAACTCGTTTGTGCGATTCTCTCATCGCATTATACAAAGGAACATGATTATACAAAAAGGTATTTATACCTGCAAATATTGTATCTCCAGCAGTACCAAGTCACAAAATATATCACATGATAGTAAGAATCAATATAGATATGCTCAATTTTTTATAGTAATGCTCACTTTTTTTGAGTGTATAGTATACTCATAATACGATGATCACAAATAGGACAAAAAATACTACGAAAGGATAGTTTTGGGACCCATAGCTTGGGAAGAATCTCTTGTATCCTTCTCCTCGATATCATTGCAGCGATAGGGTAGTAATATAATTATTTGCTTGTCATATATAGTTTTCAAAGACACCAATATCCGCCGACCCAAAATTTTCTATCCTTCCTTGTGCGCCATCAGCATCAACAATGTTTGGTATGATCCGATATAGGTTGACCAACAGTATTCATATACCGAGAAGAAACGTTTGTGATAAAAATTTTCATACATTTTTACCCCACACAAATACTCCACAAAACACAAGAAAACTTACTAACAAAAATAATGATCCATGCATACTGATGCTTGTTGTTATAAGGCTCAATACGATAGGAAATATATAGTGATGTACTTTTTTATCTTCACAAGCAAAAAAATGAAACAAACTTATAAACCAGAATGGGATAGTACAAAAAAGCAAATACATGCCCAATTGTCCATCAGCAAAACGATCATAAAAGTATGGATTGCATGTCATAGCTATCCCAGCAAAGATCATTGCTCCTAGTGATTTCGATTTTTTGAGCAGATATACTCATCACAAGAAAGGCAAAAAAAACGCGCAGAAGATAATGATCTTCTCTAACACTTGCGTAGAGATAATATATCTGAAAATAGAAGTAATAACATATAAGACGTATCCATTGGCTCCAGCTTCATGCGATCCACCAAATGGCGGGAAAAAATAATCCAAGCCCCACAAATACCCAGGTTTAAAAAAATGCACACATAGAATAAAGCTATATAACAAACCCACAGCTATCGCTATATAATGGAGGGGGATTTTTTTTATCATCTCCTTCATGGCTTGCGTCTATTGTTACTAAAATCATACAATCCATATAGCAACACAATCATGAGTGAACAAAGAGCGATCGATTGCATCAGGATAAACATATATTGTTTGTGATTTGATATGAGGATATAGATATCGCCATTTGACATGATTGTCTCAGGATTTTTGAGAACTCGTGTATTGCCCACGATATTCCCCTGGAAGTGATCGACATTATCGTACCTTGTAGATGTAAATACATCCCACATATTGCGTAGGCTAGGGAACAATTGATCTACATAACAAAAAGTATTATTACTAATAGGATAGTATATTTCTTCATCACAAGAGACACTATCAAATATGTTTTTGCTGCTCTTTTTTATATCCCATCACACACCAAAAGTTTTGTTGAGTTGGAGTAATATGTCTTGGTTTGGTGTTATGTTGGATATTTTGACATAGAATGAGAACTGAGATTTATAGCTTGTTTTGATATATATATTTGTTCAGCTTGTATGCAGAGTATATCAGCTATCTATATACGTGGGTCTATTGTATGCACCAGAGTCTACAAGTACTGGTCTAGTGCTAAGATCAAATCAAGTATCCAATATCGTGTCATATCATGATGAGAAAATTATGGATGCAGGGAGGTATACTGAAAACAAAAAACGATCAGATTCTTTTGTATCATATATCTTATATAACGCATTTCTTCTGGATAGTGTTACTCCTGTATTTTCCATAAGAAGCTGAGCCGCAAGTATCCCTTGGTTTACATAATCTCCACTATTATTGTAAAAATCAAATTGGATATCCCCAATATTGTCCCTGATATTTTGCATGACCAAGAAAGACGAGATATTAAGAACTGCCAAATTGGACAAATTCTTGTTGAGCCCAGACATATGAGAAATATATCTACCAAAGGTAGTCTGTCTAGCAGAAGTTGTGCGCTCATTTGTTTCCACACTATGCGCCAGTCCCGGGATAAGACTTATAGGAAGAGGGTAAGGAGACCAATCAAAAATGAGATAACTAGAAGGATAGCTCAATGACCCACGCACAGGTATATTTGTTCATCATTTATCTCCCGTCCCATGAAATATTGTATAGGTAGGGTTGCTTTCAGATACATTGACGGTATGCAATCTCTGATTATCATGAAAGAAAAATAATACAGATGCTGTCCACAAACAATAGACGATAGCGCCAGATCATATCACTACACGTACGACGCTCGATGCGTAATACAAAGCCAAAGGCACTAGCATACTTATGCCCGCTAGTGTGAGTCGGTGACTAAAAGCAGAGTTATTTGCCAAGAAAGGCAAAAGCGTATAGCTTACATATACAAAGACATCTTCAGAAACGTAGTGTGATAATATTCTAAATCCTACGCCCAAAACTACTGCACAGGCGCCTATCGAGAGAAGTATTTTATGTCTTGGAGACATCTGAAATTGTTTGTATAACAGAAAGAAAACAACACTAGAAAAATATAAGAAAGTAAAATAACGAAACCATTCGCTTTCTCTTAGTGGATATCAGAAATTACCCGTTGGCTCAGTAGGAACCAATAGCTTTGATACAGGCTCTTCCTTGTGTTTTTGATACGCATATGATCCTAATGATTGGAAAGCATCAGCGTAGTTACTCACTCCGCCAAAATATTTGTTTTCTCCAGAAGAGATGGGGTATATAACACTAAAAATAAAAGGTATATTGATAAAAAAAAGAGCCAGAACAAACCATATACATCTACGTGTTTGCTCTATCCAAAGCTTCCATAATGATGTAAAATGGAGGAGGGCTATTATTACAAAAAGGAGTATATATATGAGCATAAATCTCGTATAGCTCGTTAAGAAGATAGTTCCCAGTCCACACAGAAAAAGCCCCAAACCCCTATGCTTTAGTCCATAAAAATATAATATAAATCCATATATAATCATTGGGACAGCGCTATATACATAGAGAAATCATACTTCATTGAGCATATAGATACTCAAGGGATTGAACGTATAGACAAGTGCTCCTATGTATGCATATTTTTCATCAACAACTTGTGCTAGTATCCTTTCACTGAAAAAGTAATTGATAGCAAAATATGATAAATACAAGAAGATCACTCCCCACTTCAATCCTAGCAAAGCTTTGAACAACATCTCTATAGCGATTTGTATATAGCGTCACGAAATGAGTTGTGTTCGGTCACCAGAAAATACATAGGTATATCAGGATATATCAAATAAACTGCTGGTAAATAAACGGAAATTATTTGCCATTATAAACTGATAACTTGCATCCAAATATGCTCGCACTCATGATTGTAGGATAAGGAAGGATAGAGATATACCTGCGAGAATAAAAAATATCCATATTTTGTATTTTGCTAGTATCTGCATATTGATGCGAGTAAACAAAAGAATAAAATACTTACGACAAGAAAGAGCGAAGTCTATAGAACAAGCTATGGACAAAGTAACTTGGTACAAATTGTATAACAAAAGACACATATATTGCTAGCCATCAAGATAC
>CAZEYI010000099.1:0-4371 GCA_964516785.1 uncultured Candidatus Peribacteria bacterium | reverse complement strand
GTCTATCCAGCATCACAATCAATCATTCGACATCAGAGATGTCAGCAGAATTTTGTAATGGATTCATCTGCCCACGTCTATCGGCTATCGTCATATCCAATACATTTCTTACCCTCTCGTATCATGCTTCGCTCAGCATAATTCTGAGTTTTTTTTCTCGTTTGTCCTGTCCACTCATCAATATCTCTCCAGGCTTGTGATGCGCCCCTACATATCGTTGGATAGTCTCTATTTCTTTGCTCGAAAATCAGAGTGCCCCGAAATCTTTGGCGACATGATCGACACCAGAGTTTACATGATTGAGTCGCGTACCAAATACTTTCCTGATGTCTTCGCGATCCAAGGCAAGTGAGTGTGTATAGTATTGATCCACCTTCCCTACATCATGATACATCATCGCAAACCTCACCAGATAGTCACTATTGATTTCTTGTAGCGCTTTTACGGTCAGTAAAATATGGACAAATACATCAAACGGATGATATCTGATCGGTTGATCCACATATTTGTTTGCATGTAATGCTGGGAACAGAAATTTCAACAAATTTAATTCATCCAAAATTGCTATACAGCCAAATGGATTTCCTTCCTTGAACATCTTACACAATTCTTCTCTCACTCTTTCCTTAGCCACGAATTGTAGCTGATAGAAATTTTTCTTCAAACTTCCTCGAGTCTTACTATCAAAATCAAATGTAGCTATTTTGCCTTCTGATTTTTGTGATGTAAGCTTTTGGTTGATCACATTTACAAATCTCCCTGCTCTTATTATTCTGAGAGCATCTTCATGAAATCTAATATCTGCATCGCCTACGGCTCTAAGTTTTCTTTCTAGCAATGCACTGATACCACCAAATGGATCCACCAGTATCTGAAAATTTTTTGTGCTCGTATTTTTGCTCTTGGTTTTGTATTGCAACGCTTGTTTGACAAAGTCACTCATCGCGATCAGTGCTATATCATCCAACACACCATGAGGGAATAATTGGCTGATAAGTTCATGCTTCTGTACGACCAATAATTGTAGATCAGCAATATACACAAAGCCATCTTTTTCTAACGAGCTGAGCAATCCATCATCACTATATGGAACCGTTGATTTCCCTGCAAAAGACTTGAGAGCAATTTGTGATAATTGATAGTTGGTATAATAGATGCAGTTGATGCTAAAATCTCTTCTAGCTGCATCATCCAATATATTGTCCGATCGTTGTACTGCATCAGGATGGCGATGGTCTGCGTATCATCACTCAGTACGAAACGGCGTAATTTCATATTTCACTCCATGAAAATTACCACTTTTTGGGAGGAGTGTGATAGTTCCATATTTTTCTGTCATAAAATGTGATAGTCCGACAGTATCTATTTTTTTGTACAAAATCTTAGGGTCAGCAGACATTGCTAGATCGATATCCAGTGGCTTTTCGACAGTCCCCAAGAGAAGATCTCTCACACATCCGCCCACGAGAAAAACATCATCGTGTTTGATTTTTTTCTGCATAAAAACCGTATGATCGGCAAGTGCCTGGAGCGCATCAAAATGAAGCATACCATATGAGTGTAGTAAATATGGCTCAAATATAGTGATGCCAAGCCAAATTACAAGCATCAAAATTGGTTTGACAAGACTCTCTATGTTCGTATACAGGATAGGATATTTATCACAATATGACTATTACCATGAAAAAAATAATAATATGGCTTGCGATTGCTGTTGCTATAGCTGCAGTTTGATATCGATATTATACTATTACACAACCTATGGTGGTGCAGATGAAATTGCCACCACAACTTGTTGCAACAGGAGAGGAAGAAATTGTTGCAAATCCATTTGCTGTAGAAGCATTGTCCAGTGGTTTGCAAGCACAGCCAGAGATAGAAAAATATGTTGATTACACTGCCTCTGCATTACAACAATCGCTTGATGATGGGAAGAGAGTTGTATTGTTTTTCCATGCATCACGATGTCCTATATGTAGAAAACTTGATCAAAATATCAAAGATCAGCTCGACCAGATACCTGCAGATGCCACTATATTGAAAGTAAATTATGACACAGAAAATGATCTTATCCAAAAATATGGCGTGAAGATCCAGCATACATTAGTAAGTATTGATGGCGACGGAAATAAGTTAGATCTTTCAGTAGACGCATCAGTGGAAGCTTTACTTAATCTTATCAAGTAATTTATGGGACTATATATTGCAGCTTTTTTGGCAGGGATACTCACAATATTGGCTCCTTGCGTCTTGCCTGTGTTGCCAGTAATATTGGGCGGATGACTCGCACAGTGACAGACCAAGAGAATCCTCGTCATCTGTTTGAGTTTTATTGTTTCTATAGTTGCTTTCACGTTGTTGTTGAAAGTAAGTACTGTTTGTACAGGACTCAATCCTGCCGTACGAAATTATATTTCTGGTGGGATCCTTATCACATTTGGATTGATATATATATTCCCTCAGATATGGGAGCGTATAGCTATACTAACGTGATTGTATAAGGCTCAAAACTTGTTGGGAGGACAGGATAATTCTATCCGATGAAATATCATACTTGGTGCGGCATTAGGGCCAGTATTCTCAAGTTGTTCGCCTACCTATGCAGTCATCATAGCATTGATACTCCCTGTGTCTATTGTAAAGTGAAGCATTAGTGTATTTCTCTATGCACTATGATTATGATTGATGTTGTTCCTCGTTGCTCGAGGTTGATCTGCTCTTGTACAGAGACTGAAACGAGCCGCAAACCCAACAGGTCGATTCAAAAGAATTATAGGTATCATTATTGTCCTTACAGGAATAGCTATAGCAACAAATTATACCAAGACTATACAGACCAAGATATTGGATCTAGGACTCTATACAGAGATAGGTGGATTGGAGCAAAAAATAGCTGACAGTTTGTTTGATGTAGAAGAGATGAACGCAGAACAAAGTGCGGATGATGTACAAGAAAATATCGACACATCATTGTTGAATGCAAATTATGCTGCTCCAGCACTGACTTGATTGGAAACATGGCTCAATACCACAGGATTTGCATCTATCGACGATCTGAGTGGCAAAGTGGTTATCATCGACTTCCGAACATATAGTTGTATCAATTGTATCAGAACCTTCCCATATCTCAAGCAATGGTATGAAAAATATGCTGATGATGGATTGGTGATTATTGGTATCCATGCTCCAGAATTCCAGTTTGAAAAAGATCCCAAAAATGTACTACAGGCACTCAAAAAATATGGTATTAACTACCCAGTAGCGCTCGACAATGATTTTACTACTCGAAAGTCATATAAGAATCGCTATCGACCAGCCAAATATATTATAGATGTATCATGACGTGTGAGATACAAACATTTTGGTGAATGAGCCTATGCAGAAACTGAAAAAGTCATCCAAGAATTGCTCAAACAAGTACCATGATATAATTCTGATAACGAACAGATGAGTACAGAGATCATCAGTATACCAAATGATGATCAGACAGCAGAGACATATCTATGACTATCCAGAAGGGCACTCTATCCAGTAGGTAAGCAGGCATATTTCCTCGAAGAAAACAAATCTATACAAAATACACGATGACTGCAGGGAGAGCGAAAAGCCTATGAAGAACAAGTCACGCTACAAGCAAGTGCTGGTTCGATACGATTGCAATACAATGCCTCTGATGTGGTGCTCGTAGCAGGTACTGCGAGAGGAGAAGTAGAGGCAAAAATATACCTTGATGGAGTATTGTATAAGACGATGATCATCAAAGATTTCGATGCATATACACTCGTCGAATGAGCAGAGATAGGAGATCATGCACTTGAGGTTAAGTTCAATAAACCATGAATAGAACTATATGCATTTACTTTTGGCTAAGCATTCTATGACCAAAAAAGATTATATGCTCAAGGTATTGGACGCAGTACAACCATACCGAAATCTAGCTCCAAGTATCCGTATATTGTTAGAATGAAATGTATTGGATGATGTGGCATTGGATGCTATCCTAGCTATTTTTCGTCAAGCTGCGCAGTGAGCAACAGATACAATACAGGCCCAAAAGCTCGTCAAATCTACGGAGATTATAGAACATATAAAGAAGAGCGAATTGGAACAAGAAAAACAGGATAGCGCAGATTTGGCTGAGCTTGAGAACTTATTCAAACAACTCTAGTATATTTTTTTCTTGCATTTGCCTATCAAATATGTATCGTTTCCACCACGTATTTTGTGATTTTGCCATGGGTTTGTAGCTCAGTTGGTAGAGCAGAAGACTCTTAATCTTTTGGTCGTGGGTTCGAATCCCACCAAACCCAATTCCTCTTGTTTGTTTAAATTATTGTTGTATACATCTACCATGAATAAGAAATCCTGATC
>CAZEYI010000098.1:0-4378 GCA_964516785.1 uncultured Candidatus Peribacteria bacterium | reverse complement strand
AAGGGCCAACATCAATTTATGATCTTCTTCACCTCCATGACCAGATGCATGGACATCCATATCATTAGTAGAGATAAGGTTGATTCATTTTGTCGTCAAATTATCCATCATACGAGCCATTTGTCTTTCATTACCAGGAATGGCAGACGATGAAATTAATACTGTATCTGTAGGTCTAAGACTTATTTGCATATGCTCATCTCTAGACATTCTTGTCAATGCAGCAAATTCTTCACCTTGTGCACCGGTAGACAAGATCATAATTCTTTCATCCGGAAGTGTGTTTACTTCGTCATCTAATTTTCTCAAAAATCCTTTTGGTGGATTGATATATCCCAATTCCTGACATATTTCAGTATAATTCACCATAGATCTTCCTGAAAGGAAGACTACTCTATTGTATCTTACGGCACTATTAATCAATTGAATAACTCTACCTACATTGGAAGCAAAGGTCGCAACAATCACTCTTCATTTCGTATTTTTGATAACACCATCCAGTGTATCTCAGATAGTTTTTTCGGACTTCGCAGGATTCTTGTTTTGTACTCATAGGGCATCAGCAATAAGAAGCTTTACGCCTTCAGTTCCAATTCTAGCAATCTTAGCCAAATCTGCTGGCTTATCTATCGCTGGAGTATGATCGATCTTGAAATCTGATGTATTAAAGATAATTCCCTTTGGTGTATGGATAGCCTGCGCCATCGTTTCAGGGATATTGTGGTTTACAAGAATAAATTCGATACTGAAGCATCCTAATTGGAGCAAATCAGTAAACGGATCTATAATCTTGTACTTTATCTTTGCAGCTTCTTTTGGATCATCAAATGTTTTTTTGATAATACCAAGCGTCAACGGCGTTGTATAGATCATAGGAAATCCAAGTTCTGGCAAGATATCTCTAAGCCCACCGATATGATCTAAATGTCAGTGACTGAGGACTATTCCTTTCAGCTTATGCTTATTTTTTTTGACATAGGAAATATCAGGGATGATATAATCTGCACCAAGTTCTTCTTCAGCAGCAAATTCCATACCCGCATCGATCATGATCATATCATCTTCGTATTCGATGAAAATACATTGACCTACTTGCTCCAAACCCAGCAAACTTCAAATTCTCACAGGTTTTTCTCATTTTTTGATGAGTCTTTTAGGATCTCCAACCGCTTCAGGCGTTTGTAATCTATGTCCCCAAAAGTTTTCTGACGATAGTCCACTTCCAGCTCCTGATGAGCCAAAAGGTTTGTTGCCTCCTCTTCTATGACGAGAAGAAGAATGTGATGTATCAGGTTTCTTGGATGAGAAATTAATACTGACATGTCATTGGAGTCAGTTTTGATCAATTGTTGGATCAGTTGTTGTTGTCATTCGTTATTTTAGTATAGTAATAAATATTTTTGTTTTGTATACTCGATGATGAGGGACCGAAATCTCCGAAGAGAACAATGTATCCAGCGCCATATACCTATTTTAAGTACGCAGACACAAGATGTATTGGATGAGTACTTACAAGAACTACAACCCAAGACTGTTGTGGAGATCGGAAGCGCAGTAGGATATAGTACTGCTCGAATTGCTTCTCGTATAGCAGCGCGAAATGGTAAGATATATAGTTACGAAGTGACCTATGCAGCATATAGAGAAGCTCTCCAAAATACGACAAATGACTCTCAAGTGACTATATACCCTTGGAGCATACTCGATAGCGATCCAACCAAACAGATTGCAAGTCCCGTGGACTTTGTTTTTGTAGACGGAAAGAAAGCGGAATATGCTCAGTACGTGACGAAAATACGACCATTACTGCATGCCAAGAGCATTGTCGTCTGCGACGACGTCATCAAATATCAAAACAAATTAACTCTATTATACGAATATATAGCAGAAAAGCAAATAATTTACCATATCAGAGAGACGGAGCCTGGGGATGGAGTTATGATACTGCAGCTTCCAACTTAATCTTCTCTACTTCCAATTCCAACTGCTCGATCTTATTAGCTATCTTATCATCAGTATAGATAATAGTCTTTACATCAGCAAAATCATCGTTTTCCAATACTAATGGTGACTGTATAATGGCGTATACATCATCATTTTCATGCATGATATAGTTCAATAGATTGTGTTTGTCAGCAATAACTTTGATGAAAACTCCTTGAAGATCGTACTCTCCAGGATAATCGACAAATGTATAAGGAAGTTTGGTATATGTCATAGCTTCGCCTTGTTCTTTAGCAAGATTTATCATGCCTTCCACAGGAGTCTGTGCAGCAAAAAGGACTGAACGATTGAGTTGATATCCACCATCAACAGGATCAATATGTACCATAATAAGCAATCAAATATAAACGCAGTATATATAATTTTTAGGGGTGAACTTGCAATACCTTATAATTCTCAAATCCTAGGCTCCTATTGGAAGAAATTCGGATTGATAAGACGTAATATTACTCATGAAGCACCCAACAATGCCATTGCTATCACCACGTGCGTAATGAGACTCTTTCCTTTCTCGTCATTTCCTGATGATATCATCACACCAGCTACCACGATAGCTCCGAAACACACTATCAATATCACTGAAAGCAATATCTTACTCAGCGCTGTTAACAAAACAGGAAATGCATTTACAGGAGTTACAACGATACTACTACCATCATTATTGACCACTGTACTTCATCCGTATTCTATACACTTCCCTACAAACGGCACATTGGTATACAATGGTATTCCACAGCAATTATCTGGAGATGGGATACAATTACATTTCTTTGCTGTAGCATCATAAGTATAGAACTGCGCACCTGTCTTGCCATAAGACGAGGGACGACTCTCACACTGCACCTGATCATCATTCTGAGCAAATACCGAAAACGACACCAACAATCCAACTGTCATACATAATCCCAATATTTTTTTGATCATAATCATTATAGTGATGAAATAACTTGGTTGACCACACTAGGGTCTACCTTGTCTTTATAGTCTTTCATGATTGCTCACATAAGTTGTCCTCTTTGTTTTTGGAGATCAGTAATGCCAAGTTCTGCAATAAGCTTTTGTACTATTTCAGTAGTAGCTTCTACAGACAAAGTAACAGGCAAATAAGACTGCAAGACAGTCAGTTTTTCCTGTTCTTCAGCCAAATCATCAGTTTTCCCAGCTTTTTCTAAGAATCCCATAGTTTCTTGTATTATCTTCACTTCTTTTTTGATAAGTTGAAGAACTTCTTCATCCGTAGGATCTCTTTGCAATTCTATTTTTTTATTTTTAGCGGCTGCCAATATAGTATTGAGGACAAGCTTCTTAGCGTCTTGCTTGTTTCTCATAGCATCCTTATATGACTCCATAATCGATTCAAATAACATTTTACTAGTACAAAATAAACACTACAGCACATGTAGTGTTTTAGAGGAGAATTACAAGAAAGAGTAGATTAGGCAGCTATTAATAGGTCTTGTTTATGGAGAGTAAGTTGTTCAATAAATTCATCACCATTCAATGGCTTATGAAACACCATCCCAGGCATAAGCATGGCATGATATCCACCATCAAACGATGGTATTTCAAGCAATTCAGATGTAATATCTGCTGTATTCCCTCCTGTAGGAGAAACACGAAGAACTAACAAAATATTACTAGATCCAGATATCTGTTTATCCTTAGGTTTATTGATAAGATTATATTTTTCTAACAAACTTGCTGGTCATACAGTTTCTACCCAATCTCATGTGTTACTTTTTGCCCAACGAGCCAAGACAAGATCTCACTTACATCATTGAGATAGTATATGTTGAATACCATGCTGCATATCTAGTCTTTGGTTCTCGGGTATTTGATCCCAAATATCAGCGATATCGCCATTGATGGTGATGCCATTTACTCCTACTTCTTCTGATTGAGATAAAGGTAATGCAACGGCTTCAGGTTTAGGATGGAGTATACCAAAAAGCTTCTCTCTCTGTTCATCACTAAGGTTTGCTATACTAGCTTCTGCCCAGTCTTTATAGACATTCTCAGATCAAGGAAACTTATCCTGTATAATACCAAATTCTCTCATAAGAGATTATTAATCACATAAACACCTAATTATATCGTTCAAAGGGGCCAAAGTCAAATTTCCAACAACAAAAAAAATGCTGGAGAAGGGACTCGAACCCTCAAGCCTTACGGCATACGCACCTCAAGCGTACATGTATACCAATTCCATCACCCCAGCATATAGCTATATATCTTTACAAACAAGACTCCCCTGAACGTATCACGGAGAGTCTTGTAGTATTATCTCAACAAATTGCAATTATTTTGTAATCAATTCGTATACACCTTTCTCCACTCTCTTAAACATATCCTTGTATTTTTGGAGATTGAGCAT
>CAZEYI010000097.1:0-4432 GCA_964516785.1 uncultured Candidatus Peribacteria bacterium | reverse complement strand
AACTTGGTACAAATTGTATAACAAAAGACACATATATTGCTAGCCATCAAGATACTCCTGGTTTATATCAATAATCATCGATAGCGTGGCGTCTGGTTTTGATTGCTTGAGATATCATTTTTCTTAGTCTACTATGTGTACTATTATGCTCATAGATTCTATAGTGGAGAAGTATCTGAGGGATGTTTGCAAATGCAGCATGTATTCACATTACAAACCATAACTCCAGATCTTCAGCAAGAATATAATCATTATTGTATCATCCAGTTTTGTTGAAAATATCACGTCTCAGGATCGCTCATGAATGTGTTATAGGATTAAAGAAAAATAATTTATCTCTGATATCTCTATCTGTAGTAGGATATGTTTTTACAAAAGTATTTGTTCCATCGATATCGATACATTGCATATCACAACCACAAACACCAACATCCTTATGTTGCTCCATAAAATCTACTTGTATGCGTATTCTATCCTGATGAGATATATCATCGGCATCCATCCTGACTATATATGTACTCGATCCGGCAGCAATAGCTTTATTGAGTGACATACAAATTCAACTATTCTTTTCGTTTTGAAGAAGAACAATTCTTTTATCCTGTGCAGCATAGTGTTGCAATACTTCTCGTGATCAGTCGCTAGATCCATCATCTATGATGATAAATTGGAAATCAGAAAATGTTTGTGCGATTATACTCTCTATAGCTTGGGGCAAGTATGCCGCAGCATTGTATACAGGCATCACAACATCTACTATGCACGACATCTATACAAACAAAAATAAAATCTTCTATCCAAAAGCCTTGAGCACAAAATCTTTATGTGGTTTCCACAAAGCACTTTTTTGGACAAAACGCGTAAGAGATGTAACTTTCCATGGCATACATATATACAACATTAGTTTGTATAATCGCTTATATCTAAAACGAAGTATATTGTATGCACATTCATACCGTGGGACTCCAGTAATTTTTTGTGGAGTAAATATACCTACTCGGCTTGCCCATTTGACAGAGACATTTCTTCCTTCACGTCTAATTCTACGCAATACAAAAACATCGTCGTACATACGATATATTGGCCCATGTGGAGCCAAAACATGCAGCATAAGATCTCTATCGCTATATTTGCGTAATGTTGTGTCGTATCTATATCCCTCATTTCTAAACATCAGAGACGAGTGAATGACTACATTTGTTATACTAAATAATTCATATTTCCCAAAATTATCTCACTCCCATATGTCTATAAAAGTAGATCCACATCATGTATATGACATATTTTTCCCCATAAAATCTACTTGTTTTTGTATTTTGTCTGGATGCCAAATATCATCGTGATCTATGATCGCAACATATTCCCCTTGTGCTTTCTCCAATAAGAAATTGAGTCCCCCAAATGCTCAGAGATTGTCATTTGACTTATACAACACTATTCTTGTATCTTTGCTTGCCCATGCCTGTATAATATCTGCAGTGTTGTCTTCAGAGTTATTGTCTACGATGAGTATCTCCATATCAGCAAAAGTTTGCCACACAATGCTATGCAGTGTATGTTCTATAAATTCTGCAGAATTATAGGTCGCCATCAAAACAGAACACATTCACTTCTTCTTCATAATTAGTCGAATATATTAAATATACTTTTCCTCCATCGAGGCAGTATGATATCATATAATCATAATTTTCTAACCACCAGTACACATATGAGAGTAATAAACCACTTGATGATAAATACATATGGTTTGGACAATTTTATATAATCTACTGCAACCTTGTTTGTATAACAAAATCGCACAAAAACAGGATATCCGATGATCCAAATTTTTCGATGATTGTATATACCTCTCAGATTGTATGCAGTTCCAAAATCCGAGTGATTGGTCCTATATTTGACGATACTTTCTCCAATAATGACCATAGGTTTTTCATGCAAAAGAGACTTGATGCATGACTGTGGGAAGTAGCTCTCAGGTATGTGTATATTGCTTATATGACCGATATCATTACGGAATATAATTCACATATAGGTTATCATTTCTATATTATAATCTGCATACGCATACATTGCTTTGAGATGAGGGAAATATGTAGTATTTTTTGGTATTCACATAATATTTTTTTTGCGACACGTAGTCATCTCTTTGTCGTAATGATCATAGTTTAGTTGAAAGATATACGCATCAGGATGGTGTTGTATAGCATCCAAAACTATTGATAGTTTTTTTGGATAGAGAAGATCATCATCTCCCATGAGCCGTATATATTCTCATGTGCAGATACTAAATGCTTTATGTATATTGCCATCGATTCACAGATTTTTCTTATTGTAGATATAGTGTATGTTGTGATATTTTTTTTGGAGCCTAGATACTATTTCATATGTATTGTCTGTGCTTGTATCGTCACAAATAATAACCTCCATTATAGTAGGATCAAAAGAAGATTGTGTAACAAGTGACAATATAGTTTCATTAAGATATTTGGCCCTATTATAGGTAGGGATATAGAAACTTATATGGCAAGCAGGCATTGTCTAAGATAACAGTATAAATTTATATACGAGAATTTATTTTTTCTTGTACAATATACAGTGGTCTATTTTTTGTCTCGTTATGTATTCTGAGTATGTATTCACCCAATATCCACATGAAGACAAATTGCAATCCCATAAATCCAAGCAAGACAACACTGATCCATTTGTACAGGGGATAATCTACATTGTTTACAAAATAATCATATGCTATATATCAAAAAAATCATACTCATGCCGTGATAGCACATACTCCCAAAAACAGTCCTAATTTGAGTGGGACAGTAGAAAAATGGAGGATCCCATCTCCCGCGAGCTTGAGAGATTTCCCCCAAGTGTATGATGGTCTTCATTCGGCTCTCTCAGGTCTTTCGTAGTCTACGAAACTCGTGCGAAACCCAAACCACGCAAACAATCATCTCAAATATCTATCTCATTCTTGGCAGCGGACCAAGACCTGAAGTACTTGTCTATTGAAGAGACGAAAATCTCAAACATTGCTTGGTATTTCCACATGAGATATCTGTGACAATAGTTTATAATATGCCTTTGCACACAAGTCTTTCAAAAAACCATCAGATCTTTTTGTTCTCCTAGCATACACGATGTCAGATCATTTTTCTATCTCTGCAAGCATATCGATGAGCAGAGCAGGCGGATCCTGTAAATCACAATCCATACTTGCTATGTAGTCTCCATTTGCGTGTTCATATCATGCACTGAGAGCAAACTGATGTCAGAAATTTCTACTCAGATTGATTCATAAGATACGAGCATCATTGATGGCCAATCATTTGATAAGCTCTCGAGATTTATCTTTGCTCCCATCATTTACAAAAATAATTTCTAGGTCATATATATTCGCTAGATCGCTATAGACGCGGAGTATCTCTGCATATGCTACCAAGATGGTATTTCATTCGTTGTAGACAGGGATAATGATAGAAATTAATTTTTTGTTGTTCATGGTGCTGCAAACATAAAATTACTAAGAGTATAGGTAGCAATTATCCAGACTTTTGCAATATCATATAGTATGGATTGGGCAATATTCGTGATTGACAACAGTATCTACAATATATATGCTTCCGATGTTTATTTGATATATGAGCCACATGGAGTCATGACGTTTGATAGGCGATATGAATTCTCTCCAGGTAGTGATGACATATGCAACCGATTACCAGTATCGCCTTCGTTGTCTTCCATGATTTTTACCAAAAAAATATATGAATACACATATATTTGACGGAGTACATATTCCAGACTATAAAATTAACGAGATATATATAGGACACAAAAGCATCATCCTTGCGGACCAGTGAAATCCCCCTCCAAGAGAACAGCTATATGCTCTCTTTCAGACATATGGGATACCACAAACTTTTGATTATCTGACTGATATATCCAAGGCAAGTGCCACTTCGTTTCTTGTACATAAAAATATGTATGATGCAGTACAAGCTAGAGATCCTTTAGCTTTTGCCGCCAACAATAGTATCAATGATCTTATACATGATTGTTTTTCTGACAACAAAAACAATACTCTGCCTGAAATTATTACTGGTACAACATACGCTCTTCTACAGGGCATGTCCGTCTTTATGAAAAAAAAGAACTAAGTATATATGGATCAACAATTGGCACTTTCTATACTCAAATCAGGCAGAAATGTATTTCTCACAGGTCAGGCTGGTAGTGGAAAAACTTTTGTCATCAACAAATATATCCAGCGACTTCGATCCTGTGGTGTACACGTAGCTATTACAGCATCGACTGGTATTGCAGCTACCCATATCGGAGGAGTAACTATACATTCACGATCAGGAATAGGTATCAAAGATGTCTTGTCTGATTCTGATATGGAACTCATCCAGCAAAATGAGCGCTTACACAA
>CAZEYI010000096.1:0-4441 GCA_964516785.1 uncultured Candidatus Peribacteria bacterium | reverse complement strand
TTTCCCTATCTGTGTCGTGCCACATATCAAGCACGATTACTTACATGCAGCACCTGATGCCGATAAGGAAAAATTTGTGAAATCGTGGGCTGCATTTATTGAAATACATTCATCACCGATGAGTTTCTGATCTTACTCAGGAGCAGGATGGAAAGAAAAGATTACTTGGGATAAGTTTACGCCAGATGCATTTGGTGTGCAGATCTTTGGTGATTATACTGAGCATTTCCCAGATATCGCTGCGATTATGTTGTGAAAATAATAATTTAACAATAAAATCCTACACGTGAAAATATGTAGGATTTTATTTTTTATATTCTTTATTTCATAGCCCAGACGATTCTTTTTTCTCCTTTGATTTCTTTGAATTCCTGTGCGACGACTTTGATCTTGTCTCAGATGTTGTAAAATTTTTTTCGTTCTACGCCATTTGGTGCTTTGATGTATTTCTTATGGAGAAGTCATTCGACTCCTTTCACCGTTACAAATATACCATAGTTATAGAGTAATTTCACATATCATTCGTAGCTTTCTCCTATCTTGATGTCTTTGATAGTAAATTTTGCTGTGTTTTTTACTACTGGGGTGTCTGTAGTTTTGGCGCTAGATTTTTTTGTTACTGGTGCTTCTTCTTGTGTATGGAGTTTGTTTATATTCATCAAGAATTTGAGTTGTTTTGCTTTCTCGATGGTTTTTTTGATTGTATCTTTTTTGCCAACCAAGACCATGAGAGGCTCGCCGTTTGGATCCGTATGTTCGTGGTGGATGTATACATCTATTGTACCAATACTCTTGCTCTTCTTGGTTTCTTGATCAACATTTTCAGGTTTCCTAAACCATACTGCTTTATGTTTTTTTTCTTTGGTATCGATGATGATGGCGTCTGCTTGTTCTTCTCCGATAAGGTATTGTTCAAACAATCAAGAGTTTGCTTCTACAAATGGATCTTGTAATACCTGTGCTTCATCTTCTGTAAGTCCTAGACTCTCTAATTTTGCTTTGTCTGCTACTTTTTCTTGTGCAGAGAATGTTTTCTTGTTCCAGGCATTCATGAGCACTTCGAGTTCACCTCTCTCGGCAGCATATCTTTGTCTGGATTGTTTGATGATCTTTTGTCTGAGTTCTTTGGATCATTCGGGTCTGGATAGTGGCATCGTCTTCATGCTAAATGGATCTGATGTAATGCCATCGATCATAAGCTTGGAGTATGCAGTGAACTTTGGTAATGAGATGAGATCATTTGATGATACCATTTCTTTGAACTGAGCGGACATGATAGTGGCGTCATCGTGTCCGAGTGTAAATGATATAATTGTCCCGATATTTCCAAAGATAGCGTCTTTGATCTCCGGCAGCAATTGGCTTGTAAACTGGTTTGCTACGATAAGTGATAATTTGTATTTTCTAGCTTCGGAGAGGATCGTCGTAAATGAACTGGTTGCAAAATTTTGGAATTCATCGATATACAGATAGAAATCTCTTCTATCGAGATAATCTATATCCGCTCTAGACATGGCGTCGATCTGGAATTTGGTTACTAAGAGTGAACCAATCATCGCTGCATTATCTTCACCGATCTTTCCTTTACTGAGATTGATTAAAACTATTTTGCCTTCATCCATTGCCTTTCTGAGATTTAACTTTGTTCTTGGTTGGCCAAATATATTTCTGACGACACTAGATGACAAGAACTGTCCAATTTTGTTCGTAATAGGAGAAATAGCTTCTTCTCTTTGCTTAGGCATCCAAGTATTAAACTCTCATGTCCAGAATTTGAGTACAAGTGGGTCGGTGATATGTGATATAACTTCTTCTCTGAATCCTTGATCAACCAATACTCTCAAGATATGCATAAGTGTTGCGTTGGGATATTCGACGATGGATAGGAGTACATTTCTGAGAATATATTCCAATCTTGGTCATCGACTATGTGCAAAGAGTCTATAGAAGGTAGATACTACTCACGAAACGATAAGATTTTTTTCATCTTCATTTTCATATTGGAGGAGATTGAATCCTATCGGATGTGAGGTATCTGCTACATCAAATAGGACGACATCATTGATACGATGTGCAGGGATATGCTCCATAACTGTTTCTACCAGATCGCCGTGTGGATCCAAAAGCGCTAGACCATTGCCTGCGAGCATATCACTTTTGACCATATTGGATATGAATGTAGATTTACCTGTACCTGTTTTTCAGACTATATATACGTGTCTAGCTTTATCTTCTTTTCTAATTCCAATCTCTGTTTTTTCTGCTCTATAATCAGTTGTACCAAGTATGGTCACATCTGACTTCTTGCTATTTTCGAGAGTAGGAATATTGTTTGGGTAGGGGAGTTTTCTATAGACAGTGTAATCGAGTCATTTTATAAGATTTTCTTTCGTAGGGATATGGAAAAAATTAACAGCTTGTGCAATAGCCATACCTCTTTTTTTGCTATTGATTCCTATCTTAATTTTGCTGTTGTCTGTAAATGCTGCAAAGATTGTTTTGATATTTTGCTTGACGTTTGCTTGTGCATGTGTGTCTAGATTGCTTGTATGATACGATATATCAACATATACTTCTGTCTTCAGTACCTCTTTGGCAGGCCCATGACCTTCTTCTGCTTCTTCTTTGTGATCCATAAGATATTCTACTCCATGTACGATAGTATTTCGTAGTATTCTGAGTAGTCTGTTTTCTTTGAACATGTAGGTGAAGTATATGTCTAGACTTGCTCACTTGGGAATAGAACTATATATAGCCATAATATCAGTCATGGGATCCATATATGAACCGTCTTTGGTGAAATCTGCCTTGGATTTGAGTTTGCTATGACTTTTGAAATGAATGTGTTGTCTTCGTGATGGTGTATGTATAGGCTCTATGATACTCAGATCTGATGTAGGGAAATTGGCATAAAATGTATTTTGAAAGTATTCTGCAAAATCTTTTGGTACTTTGACATACATCTGGATCTTGGTTTGATTTCATGATATCCAGAATGTTACTTCCTTCTTCTGTAGCCCCAAAAGATTACTGAGGATGGTATCCCAGTAATTGACTCACATTTCGTTTTCTTTGAACGGTTTTATAAGAAAATAGACATCATGGCCTCATAGGTGCTCATTTGTTGATTTTTCGATACCTTTTTTGTTGGATTTCTCTTCTCCAACTAACAAATGTCCTATATATTCTGCTTTTTCTAGCACAGATTCTAACATATCTCGCGTTTTTGTTTTTAAATTTGTATCATTATATCTATCTTTTTGTCAAATGCAAAGATTGTTGTTGCGAATTTATGTGAGATAACTATAGCCTTAGCGTCTTGATTTACTGTATTTGTTGTACATGTACTTGTATGCTTTTGATGAATATGTCGGTATTGATAGAATTTTCTCTGCTCCAGATATTGTTTTGCCCCTTGGATCCTTGTTTGTCTCTCAGGGCAAGAAGTATATGGTTTTGTGAGAATCTGTGGCCTTTATGGAAACATATAAGCATATTTTTCGTGGTCATCCTGATGAAATACTTGGGCTTATATTGTCAGACAAAGAAATTACACTCATACATCATATAGCTACTACATACTTTGCTCTGTATAAGAATATTGTCTCACTGTTTGTTGATGATCCTTTGGCAGTTTTTGTGGGTTCGAAAATGAAGAAAAAGTCTGATACAAAGCAATTTATTGTCGATGGACATGGTTTGTCTACTTGTGTCGCTCCAGGACAGCAATTGGTTGTATTCCCTGATCTATGGACACTAACATCTATGCTTTATTCTTTTCCCGATATGGATTGTAGTACCTGGCATCATGGCCTTACTATCAAGCAGCAAACACGCCTATTTGATGCTATAGCCCAGTGATCAAGCTCTGTCTTGTGTTGTACTCATGGGGGAATATTTCGTAGATGGGCTAATTTGCGCTCTATTGTCCTTATAGAGCCAAACGCCTGGTATTATCATAATTATCAAGAACCTAGGTACTCTGTACCTGATCTGCTTACTACTATGGCGGAAATATATGATGCGCGTATTGATTTTTTGCGCTATTAATTTGTGTCGTATTTTTTGCGTTTTTTGCCTTATATCGGTATAATTGGGTATGTTTACTTCTTGCCTACCCATTGTATGAACGAAAAGTTCGCTGCTATAGGACAAACCATACGACAACGCTGATTGCGTTTTGTGGCGGTTTTGTCATGAGTTTTGATTCTATTGTGCCTGTATCTTGCTATCGCTACCTTTTTTGCTGAAAAAAATATAGCTAAACAACAAGAATTATTGGATACCAAGAACCAAGAGTTGGATCGTATAGCTGCTATGACCTGATTTGTCAAATTTGATTATGTAGATATGCTCCAATCCAAGGTAGTGTGATTGTCTTGGGATGATAGGATACAGAAAATTATCGATATGATCCAATCTATCAAAGCGATAGGTTCAC
>CAZEYI010000095.1:0-4537 GCA_964516785.1 uncultured Candidatus Peribacteria bacterium | reverse complement strand
GTCACAGCCTTCCAAGCTGTTGGTTGCGAGTTCGAGTCTCGTCGCCCGCTCCATTAAAAAATATATCGCCCAGGTGATATATTTTTTTGTTATCCGTGAAAATACTTAGTCATTCTGGCGAAGGCCAGAATCTAGAACACTATATAATATTAGCTATTCTCAAATTTCTTGGACCATTCGGGATATGAGAAAGACGTACCAAGTACTATAAACAACAATACATATCCTCCTCCTATACCAAGCAAGTAGGCGATTTGCAAATTTTGTACGACAAATGGCGTATGCATTTGTTGTTGTACCAGATTGCTCAGAGCAGGTAATGCTCGTATATCTACGACGACAATTCATAACCCATACAAACAAATACTTACTACACCATATAAAGATATCTCCATCCATAAGACACGCAAGATATGCATATCACTAGCGCCATGTAGTCTCAGCGTTTGAAATATCTTAGTATTGTGCTCGACCACAGAGTAGGTGATGTATATGAGAAATAATATCAGGATGCTTATGATGACAATGGTCAGTCCTTGGAAAAAATAACGTACTCATGCGAGTCTATCCTGCACTTGACGCACTTTTTCTGCCTCTGTAACAAAATCAAAATCATGTCCGTATGTCGTTTCCAAAGATTTTATATCTGTGTTTTTGTTCACAAATCCAAACACTCTATACGGAGTAAGTCGTCATTTGTTCATATCTTGTATGACTTTTTGTGCGGCGCTATATGGTATGACAAATCCGATAGGAACTATAGGATCCACCGTCTGTATGCGTGCTTTTCTATCCAATGATTTACCGCTTACTCCAAAAAATTGCGACTTCCCAAAACTTATCGTGATGTCCATAAATCCCAGCAATCACTCAGGTAGTTCAGGAAATATAGTCGCATTTGCTACTTGTGTATTGTAGAGCGTAAGCAATGTTTTGCTCAGTGCTATAGGTAGAGTCGATCATCTGACATCGATACCTTTATCAGCAAAAAAGTTGTCTGATACGGCAAAGATAAACATATCACTCATCAATTCTTTGCTCGCAATACTGAGTGTTGCGCTCGCTGGCAGCGACAGACTATAAAAAGTGTATGCCTTGTCTAAAGCAGGATCTTGTGCAAAATCCAATAGCTTTTGTTGAAGTTGGGTGTCGTTCGTATCTTGCTTGCCCACCATAAATCCTTGTGATTCCTTTCTTTTGAGATCCACAGTGTTGGTATACGAGATATTTTGTGATTGCATCATCAAAAAGCGCTCTATATTTGTATAGACGATCCATAAAAGACTCGTACACAACATCGCCAAAAACAAGCTTCCTATAATGAGGAGCGTCTTGCGCATATTGTCGATGACTTTATTCCATAGGAGTTTCCACAGCATGAGAGAGCGGTCTATAAAACTGGATGGCATCAGCGTATTGTACGGGCGCTAATTGGAGAGATTCTTGCAGTTCTGGACTATGTGATGTGAGGATGACGATATTGTCTTGTGCATAGGATTGGATAAGAGCATAGAGTTTACGTCTGAGTTCGATATGTAGCGAATCTCCAGGCTCATCAAGGATGAGTATAGATGGTTTGTGTGCGAGTGCTTTGACAATGCCAACTCTTTCTTTTTCACCACCACTGATGGTATGTACTTTTTGATCCATGAGATGCATAATGCCCAGATATTCAGTCAGATGACGGATCCATCCCTCATCTACCTGACTATTGTCAAACAAAAACGGAAGCATGATATTTTCACGAGCACTAAAATGCCCGAGCAGATGATGATCTTGAAACGCAAATCCGATCGTCTTGTTTCTATAGGCATAGAGAGCGGTTTTGTCCAACTGTAAGATGTCTTGGTCGCCTCGCCATACCTTTCAGGTCGGTGTATACAAAAGCCCTGCAAGTATCTTCAGTAGTGTTGTTTTACCTACGCCAGATATCCCAAATATCCCCACAATCCCACGATCACCAAAATCAAAACGCACATTATGCAAGAGCGGTTCATTGTCTCCATAGCTAAAACTTAGGTCTTCAATACGCAGCATATACGAGAAGCATAGCAAAATTATATCTCAGCTATAGGTAAAGTCTTATATACTACAAGCTAAAAAACATATGTCATCCCGACCGTAGTGGAGGGATCTTGCGGAGCATGGAGAGATTTCTCCACTCCACTGCGTTTCGGTCGAAATGACAATTTTTGCTTCTTGCACTCTCTATACGAAAGACTATTATGACAGTATATGTTTATATCTTCCTGATATGCTTATGGCAAAAAACACTACTCTTATGTCAGACAAGATGGTACAATTATTGAACTATCGTATCCAAGAAGAAGAACAATCAGCCAGGATATATCTTGGTATGACGATGCGACTTTCTGACAAATGATATATGGGCGCAGCCAAACCTTTCAAAGCATATAGTGATGAAGATTACATCCATGCAGACAAAGCTAGACAGATGCTCCTTGCGCATGGTATCCAGCCCAAGACGCCTAGTCTTGCTGCTCCCAAAGAAACTTTCAAATCATTTCCAGAGATCATAAAACTGGGACATATCCACGAACAAGAGATCACTAGACAGTGTCAGGATCTTGCTGCTACAGCTCAGAAAGAACAAAACTATATGGTGCTCGAACTCGCGCTCTGGTACTGTAAAGAACAAGTGGAAGAGCTCGATAAATTCCAAAATTTCTTAGACAGACTCGATGCCTTTGGTACTGAACCAGATGTCCTCAGATTGCTCGATGCGGAGATGGGCACATTAGCTTGATCGTAGCACTAGTCATCCTGGACTCGGTCCAGGATCCAGACCAACATTATGTCATCTCGAGCTTGTCGAGAGATCTTGCGGAGCATGGAGAGATTTCTCCACTCCACTGCGTTACGGTCGAAATGACAACACAAAAAATACAGCTCATGGCTGTATTTTTATGATTATCAGACATTGATTTACGCTAGATTTTCTCTACTATCACGACCTCAAAACAAAAAAAGAAAATCCTGCTTCCCATGAGGAAGTTTATTATAAAGCCTATCGTACTTTGGGGCCTAAGTCAGAGTACAAACAATGTTTTTCACAAACCATTACCAAACCGGTCCCGGATGGGCAACACAAGCAGATGCGAAAGCTCAACCCATTTCAGAACAAATCCACGTGCATCGCCCACCGTGTGTGGATGATAATCGTGGTCGTGCTCTCTCTGTGCAGCACGCAAATCTTTGCACAGGGCGTGACCGTAGGGTCTACGACAGATACGGGAGCATCGATGCTCAACGTCAAACCAATACCAAACGGCCCCGGCCTAAGTGTTGGTGATGCTGCTCACATCGATATACCTGCTCCACCAAACGGTGCTGCCATACAAGGGCAACTCCTTGTGGGGACCACCACCGTTGGAGATGTAAAAGTCTTCATAGACGGGACAGGGCACATTGTTGCTCTTCAAATCCAAGGTGGGATGTATCTCACCCAACCAGACAAGAGCTTCATTCTCACTGGTGCATCAGGCAACTGTTGGCTACTGGGAGTAGAAGAGCAAATGGATGGCCTTACCGCCATTCCAAAGTGCTGGAAAGTTACCTGTCCGCCATGATAATGGCAGATAGGACCTTATTTGAAAAAACCCTACGGTTTACCGGGGGTTTTTCATTTTGTTACGCAGACCACAATCGCTTGCTAATATTGTTTTTTTGTATATAATATATGTTCACAAACAAAACTGTAATAAAACATGAACAAACCAAGCCAAATCTTGGTAGGACTGAGCGTACTGCTCTTCCTATTGAGTCGAGGAAGTCCCGCTTTCTCGCAGACCGTGACTCCACAGGTAGTAGCATCCTGTGGCGCCGACACGTATATCGGCAGTACCCAGTTAAGTTATACGGTAGGCGAACCGGTAATTCAGACGCTGAGTATAGGCACCAACTACATCACCCAGGGCTTCCAACAGCCCGATTATGGAGTGATTGTAGGAGTTGCAGATATCCAGTTGCCATCTGACATCCGCGTTTTTCCAAACCCAACAACTGACCAGGTAACGGTGCAAGTAGGAAACCAAGAGTTTACAGCAGAAGTATACAGTACCTCAGGACAAATTGTTGTGCAAGCCCAAAAATGTAGCGGCTCCACACAAATCTCCTTGCGGGACTTACCTTCAGCAACATACTTTCTGGTCCTAACCGGCACCAAACGCTACAGCATTTCATTAATCAAAGTTCATTAAACCAACAACAAAGAACCCGGCCCGGAGGGCACAACAAAACGATGAAAAACATCTTCGCAATCATGGTAATCACCATGACAGTTTTGCTAACATGCACTGTAGAAAAAGCGTTAGCACAAATTCCTGACCGTTTGAACTACCAAGCAGTAGTTCGCGACAGTCAGGGAGCAATAGTATCTTCCACATCCGTGGGTATGCAGTTCAAAATATACCAAGACACCGTAGGCGGTAACTTGGTGTATCAGGAGGTGCATTCTCCAACTACCAACACCTTCGGTTTGGTTGTATTGACTGTAGGTAGTGGTAGCCCACAGATA
>CAZEYI010000094.1:0-4558 GCA_964516785.1 uncultured Candidatus Peribacteria bacterium | reverse complement strand
ATCAAGATTTCACAGGAGGTAAAATCGAACAAGCTGATATACTTAGAGAACATGCAAAAAACTGGATTCCATGACGAAGATGATATCAAGCAACCAGAGAAGCAATACAATGACATACATTCGCAAATGAAGAACTAGATGCACTAGAACGTTTAGCATATGGATCTGCAGGTATAATAACTATAGTAAGCCTAGCTCTACTTATGCATCAATGAATCAATAATGGCAATCGATGATTGGGATTTGTAGAACAACAAGCTCTAGCAAAAATATCTTCAATGATCTTAGCTCCAGCTCAAGCTAAAGTTATACTTAGACATCATGGAGAAGCAGGGCTAGAGGAGTTCAAAAAAATAGTACAGTTCAAACCAAAAGAAAAACTCATAGGTATCATAAAAAAACTACAAGAAAATTTATATAAAACAAACAATCCTGCTACACAAAAACTACTACAATATTGCGACAAAGCACTATTCACTCTCGAATATAAACCTCAAGATGAGATCCAGAACACTACAAGAGATATATTAGAATATTACAGCACAAACTAAGATAATTTGTGAACAATACTCATTCCAGCCAATCTGCCCGCAGCCCAACATGCCTGGAGATTAAATCCACCAGTCAGCCCATCTATATCAAGTATTTCACCAGCAAAATAGCATCATGGAGTCAGTTTTGATTCCATAGTTTCTGGATTAATTTCATCTAGACACACACCACCAGCAGTCACAAACTCATCACCAGGTCTACGCATTGTTAATTGCAATTTCCGTCCTCCAGATAGGGAATGTGCAATTTTTTTTATATTGTCAGGACTGATCTTACTCATAAAGACATCTGGCTGTATATGCAACTGTGTGAGTATCGCTTGAGACAAACGCTGTGGGAAGTATGTTTTTAACACATCACTAATATTTTTTTTCGAATGGATAGTTTCTTCTAGACGACTCACCCACATATCACGAGTAGTATCAGCTTCAGGCATCAATAGTACAGTAAATGGCTGTTCGACAGATATTTTTTCAAATGCTAACAAAGCAGACAAGGCAAAGACATTTGGGCCTGATATACCAAAGTGAGTAAGTAATACAGGCCCATCCACAGCCTTAGTTGTATTATCAGACAAAGTCGCCTGCAACCTAGCCCATGGGAAACTTAAGCCAGTAAGCTCGTGCATCCATTCGTGAGATGTTTGGAAGCTATTGAGCGATGGACCAAGTGGCGTAATACTATGTCACAAACTCTGAGCAAAATTATATCATTCTCCACTCGAACCTGTATGAGCGTAAGCATTGCCTCCTGTCGTAAGTACTACTATATCAAAAACATATTCATCCACATTCGTCTTCACAACAAATCAATTCTTGTCATTCTGAGCGGAACGAAGTGAAGTCGAAGAATCTCATAAAGGAGATAGTAATATAGCTCACTCTTTAAAATGCACCACCACATTATGCTCAGTAAATAATTTTTCAAAGACAGCGACTACATCTTTACCCTTATTGGAAACGGGGAAGACGCGCATATCTTTTTCTAGTTTGAGTGGCACACCATGTTCTTCAAACCATTGATATACTTTTCTAGGTCCAAAAGCAGCCATTGCTGGCTCCAAAAACTCACTGCCACGAACATATTTACCTCCAAAATCCTTTTTTTTGTAGTATCCGGTAGTCACATTACATCTTCCACCACCACTGATAAGAACTTTGTTCCCCAAAATACTATTTTTTTCAAAAATATGCAGCTCACAGGATCATGCAGGTGCTTGTTCTACAATAGTTGCTGCAGCCATCATACCGGCAGCTCATCATCAGATGATTGCTATCTTTTTCATCAGCAACTATGATATACAAAACCGACATAATTACTACACAATACAAATAATACAAAAAAATTGACAAATAAGCCTCTCGACCATATACTTAGGATATATTTACATACTATAACGATGATGGTAGGCAAACAACTGATCAAGATATTGCAAGATTTTCCAACTATAAGCTTGGAACAGCTCAATGCTACAGCCAAGTTTATGGAAAGAATCGATGCGAAATACCTCGTCCCAGTAAGTGATTTGGATGCTATACTCAAAAAATTGCAAAACAAATACTACATCTTATCTATCAACGGCAAGCATATTTTCCAGTACGACAACGTCTACATGGATACACCAGATCATATATTTTACCATCAGCATGAGAATAAAGCGCCATCGAGGATCAAGATCAGAAGCAGATGGTACAAGGATAGCAACGAAGCATTCTTCGAATTCAAACAAAAGGACGGCAAACTCATTCGCAAACGAAGAATTCCTATCAGTATAGATCAACATGGCCATATGAGCGATGAAACACATACATTTTATGCAAGTCTATGTACATCGCTGGATACCATTCACAGTAAGCAATCTCTCCAAGCAACTATAGGAACACAATATAATAGAATCACACTGTGTAGTAAAAATAACGATGAAAGAATTACCATAGATTTCAACATCAAACTCATCAATGCACACAACCCTAGCGAGGAAAAACACCTGACCGCTCGAGCAATATTAGAAAGTAAATCCACATCCGAACAATGTATGAGCCATCAAATTATGAACGAACTAGGACATGAGAAATCACAAGGATGTAGCAAATATTGCTTAGGAATATATTACTTCAACAAAGGCAAATCACGAAAGACATCGAAGAAAACTATCAAAAAAATCGAGAAGAAAAGAATCAAAATCCCACACAACATTCAGAAAAAACTATCCAAACGCCTCCAAAAGACAAAGACTATAAGTCATTTACCTACTAGTGTCGTCATATGAAAATAAAAATTGAAAAACTCAAAACCACAGCTCCCAAAAAACTAGATAAAGAAAAAATAAAAAAAGAAACAGCCAAGATGGTTCTCAAGATCCAAGAACATCAAAACAAAATGTTTGCCCAAGGCAAATATAGTTTGTTGATCATCTTCCAAGGTATGGATGCGGCAGGTAAAGACAGCGCTATCAAGACAGTGTTTAGTGGGCTCAATCCATTGTGATGTAATGCTGTAGCCTTTGCAAAGCCTACAGAAGAGGAGTATGCACATGATTTTCTTCGAAGAATCCATCAACATACTCCTGCCAAAGGTATGGTCCAGATATTCAATCGTTCATATTACGAAGATATCCTTGTACCTACAGTGGAGAAGATCTATCCACTCAAAGAAGTCAAAAAAAGATATGATGATATCAATAACTTCGAAAAATTGATACAAGAAAACGATACAGTGATAGTCAAGTTCTTCTTAGACATCTCTCATGCAAAACAAGAGGAAAAACTCCAAGAAAGAATCACCAGAAAAGATAAGCACTGGAAATTTGATCCATCAGACGCTCGTGCTCGTGCCAAACGAAAAGATTATATCAAGACCTACGAACAGATATTTGAAAAATGTGATAAAGTAAAACGACACATCGTTCCAGCAGATCAGAAACGATACAAAAACTACTGTATCGCCAAGATCATCTTAGATGCATTTGACTCTATGAAACTCGAACGACCAGACCTTCCAGAAACCGCAGACGAACAAAAGAAAGCAATCAAAAAAACGAAAGATAAGAAAAATAAAAAAGATGATAAGCACAAGAAAAAACATAAAGAAAAAAACTCCAAGAAATATAAAAAAAAGAAGAAAAAATAATCAATGATACAGCAGAAAAAGATACCCACAAGGTATCTTTTTCTGTATATCAAATTTTTGTCGAGTAACTGCATGAGAATACTCCATACGTAAAATGCTGGAAATACCTACTCTGACTAAGCAAGTTAGCCAAACACACTCGCGAGCTTGGTCTGACTAGATCTTTTTGTTACTTTTTGCAGCAATGGCAAAAAGTAAGAAGACAAATCATCTAAACCATAAACATAAATTTTTTCTTGTAAATCCTACAAACAACCATATCCCTACACTAGGATTTAGTCACTAAACCCCGAACATGGATATGAAACAACTCATTCTCCAATTCCCCGCACAACTCGAAGATGCACTACACATAGCAAAACAAGCACAATTACATCCACATACATCAGATATACATCACGTCGTCATTGCCTGACTATGAGGCTCCGGTATAGGATGAACCATCATCCAAGACTACGCCAAAACCAAAAGCAAACTCCCTGTCACCGTTACCAAAGATTATGATCTCCCAAATTTTGTAGATCAACACACCTTGCTGATCGCATGCTCATATTCTGGTACTACCGAAGAAACACTTACCGTTACCAAACAAGCAGCCGATAGAGGAGCAAAGATAGTATGTATCTCATCAGGCGGAACACTTGGAGAACGAGCGACACAACACAACCGAGATTGGATCCAGATACCATGAGGCATGCCACCCAGGGCTTGTATCGGATATGCACTCGTCCAACAACTCGTGATCTGTAACTTCTTTGGCGTATTTGCGAACGATCGAGCCACAGACATCACCTCAACTATCCAATTACTACAAAACAACACTCAATCACTCCAACAACAAGCCACAGAACTAGCAGAGCAAATATATGATAAACAC
>CAZEYI010000093.1:0-4675 GCA_964516785.1 uncultured Candidatus Peribacteria bacterium | reverse complement strand
CGAGATTGTTGGTGGTGTTTGGTGCGCCAGGCAATAGAGATAGAACCAAGAGACCTAAGATGTGAGCCATAGTTGATCGTTATGCTGATATTATGATAGCTACTGATGATGACCCTGACACTGAAAATAGATATCAAGTATTACATGAATTGACTATGCAGGTACCTAGAGCATTATGAGATACATTTGCTATCATTCCGGATAGGCATCTGGCACTAGAAGCTGTGGTTGCTATAGCTCATGAGTGAGATATTGTCATCATATGTGGTAAATGACATGAAATGGTACAATGGACAAATTTGGGTCACAGACCACGAAATGATAAAAAAATATTAGAAGATATACTTCGTACTCGTTAGATGGATATACTCGCTTATCTACAATGATTGTTGGCCCATGGTGGTATAGGTTCGTTTGATCGTCGTATGTCTGGACATGGGATGGATATTTTAGATTTGAGAAAATATCAGTCGGGCGACGCCGTAAGATATATCAATCGAAAACAAACTGCAAAACATGGACATGCTATTGTGAATGTCTATGAGGATGTGCAGGAAGCTTGGCTACAATGTTTTCTGGATATCAATTATAATCGAGTGGGTATGCGGAAGGATCCAAGTTTGCGTAGCATTGTGGAGCAATTTTTGCTAGAGTTATTGCGTCATGCTCAGCGTTTATGAGTGCGTGTGGATGTGTGTTGGTATAAGGATAATCAGTTACACGTTATGACCATAAAATATTATAGACAGATTTCTGATCTCATTACACAAAATATCCTTCATCAAAAAGCTGTGTATCATTCTGCGGTGAGATCTTTTGTACAGGATGTTTTGTCACAAAAAAAGAGGCGTGGCGTTTTGTTACTTTCTGATTTTTTGGAGCCATTGGATGATAAGATTAGTCGTCATTTGCAAGTAATTTTTCCGACATCTTTTGTTGTGCTCCCCATATCGACACTAGAAGGTAAGAATTTTGTTGGATTGTAATTTTAGCGTTGCAGTTGTGCCAATTTTGGATACATAGGTGATGTTGTTTATATCGTTGGCTTATTATCATGATGCATTGGTTTCGCAACACCCGTTTGTACAAGACCGTCATATCGTATTATGAAGGGAAAAATATTTCGGTGAGGATTTTTTTTGTGTTATTTTCGTTGGCTATATTGTTGTTTCTCCTCTGGGGGACTCAGACAATACAAACACAAATTTCTCATACACAAACACTGTCTTTTGCTGGACAACAAGTGCCTATGGATGGAGCATATAGTATGAATCAAGAAAGATATGATAGAGAGCTTGCACTGACTGCTTTGGATCCAGCGCAAATTGTTATGATCCACAAGAGATGGAATTTGTATATGCCGATGATAGAAGATGCTCTAGATGATGCTGATCTGCCAGAAGATCTACAATATATCCCTGTCATAGAAAGCGCACTTCGTAATGTGGCTGTGAGTAGTGCTGGTGCTGCTGGTATATGGCAATTTATGCCTGATACGGCTAGAAGATATGGACTTGTCGTTGATGATTTTGTGGATGAAAGATTGGATCCTGTCAAAGCAACACAGGCAGCGGTTCGTTATTTGCGTGATTTGTATACAGATTTTAATGAAGATGTATTTCTCACTGCTGCAGCGTATAATAGAGGGGAAAATGGACTCCAAAGAGATTTATCTCGACAAGGAGTGAGTAGTTTTTGGGACGCCCAGCTCAACAGCGAAACAAGTAGATATATTTTTAGACTTATAGCCATGAAGCAGGTTTGGGAGAATAGACATACTTATGTCGATAGTAGTATATTGGGTGTTGGCTATAATACTCCTGATACCAAAACAGTGCGTGTCGGACAGATAGATAATCTGGCTACATGGGCTAGAGATAGTGGCTATACTTATGCTCAAATAAAATATCTTAATCCATGGATTGTGTGAAATCAGTTACCAATCGGAGATTGGGAGATTAGTGTGTTTGATATATAAATTGTTTTGTATGATATCGAAATCTTTGTTTGATTTTCTCGAACAACTTGGTGCTCATAATAACAAGGAATGGATGGATGCCAATCGTGATTGGTACCAAATTGTTCGTAAGGAATATCTTGCCTTTGCTGATAAGCTCATCAAGATTTATGAAAACATAGATCCTGATTTTCATGATATGAGACCACAGGATGTGGTATTTCGTATCAATAGAGATATCCGTTTTTCAAAAAATAAGTCTCCGTATAAAAATTGGATGAGTGTCTATCTAGCGCCTAGTGGGAAAAATAGAGAATTAGTATGACCGTATATCCATATGCAACCTGGTAATGAGTCATTTATCGGTGGAGGATTATGGACTCCGCAGCCATGGGTTTTGCGTGCATTTAGAGAATATACTGCTGTGCATTACCAAGAATTTTTAGCAATCTTGGCTGATAAAAAACTCGCCAAATTTTTTGGAAAACTTCATACAAAGTCTATCAAAACGACACCAAAGTGATTTGCTAAAGATCATCCTGCAATTGATATACTGAGATATACTTCGTTTGTGTTTCAAAAACCTCTGACTGATGTGGAAGTATTGTCAGCAGATTTTGTCGATATATGTAGAGAAGCTATGAAGGTGCAGTATGCGTTTAATCATTATATTAATGTTGCGATATAGGAAGGAAGGTCAGTTGATGATGCTGAGATATTTGAGTAGTATTTTTTTTCTTTGGTCTGGCGGCTAAGGTTTAGATGATTCGTCTTTTTGCTTTTTGCCATTGCTGCAAAAAGCAACAAAAAGATCTAGTCAGACCAAACTCGCAAGTTGGTCTGACGAAATGCTTAGTCAACGTAATCTTTGCAGCTTTTTCCGTTACTACTATTGTCTTTATATATTGTTATCTTAATTTTTTTTGGTACATTGTTATTATTTATACTATATGATTGGATTTTATGGAGATATTGATTGTTATTGGATTTATTGGATTGGTTGTGATTGGAATTTTAGTGTATCGTTGGATGGATAGTCCACGTATGTTGACTGCACCACAAAATTTCTATGATCTCCAGATCAGTCTACTCAATGGGCATCCTTTGCACTTTTCGGATTTTGCGTGAAAGAAAGTTTTGATCGTGAATACCGCGAGTGAGTGTGGTTTGGTGAGTCAGCTAGGAAGTTTACAAAATTTGTATGAACTATATAAAGACAAGCTTATTGTGCTTGGTGTACCGAGTAACCAATTTCTTGGACAAGAACCAAAAAATGGTACAGAGATCGCAGCTTTTTGTCAGAAAAATTATGGTGTAACCTTTTTGATGACAGAAAAAGTTTGTGTCAAATGAAGAGACCAACATCCTGTGTATCAGCGATTGACCCACAAAAAACTTAATGGTTTTAAAGATAGTACGGTGACTTGGAATTATCAAAAGTATCTGTTTGATGAACATGGGAAATTATTAGCTATCTTTCAACCAATGACAGAACCTTTTGATAAGGAGCTAATTGCTTTGCTTGGTTCCAATAATTGATAGTATTAGTATTGTTATAATAATCCCTGTGCAGAGCAAACATAGTGGACAGAAACTTTTGATCACAAATGCTTCTTGGAATATAAAATAGCCATTGAACGCTATGCCCATGGATGCCAGTATGCTGAGGGTTTTGAAGTTTTTTGAAGTTTTGTTTTTGTATCACATATAGGCTATGAGGGCCAATACTGGATAGACGATCAAGGCTATTACTGGGAAAGGAATTGGTCCTATTCGTGCTTCTGGAGCTGCAAATACGTTTGTACAGGATAGTTTATCGTTTATGTCGCAGAAACTATTTGTGCTTTGGGTATAGGCTTGATGTGTGAGGTATCATGCATTGAGAAACGCAATGAGAGCCAACACCACAATAACAATATATTTTTTCATAGCGTAGGTTTATTGATTAAATTATTTGCTAAGAGCTCGTCGGATAACTGATATTATACCACAAGCAAACATACCTCGAAGACAGTCTGCTACAAATACTTTTCGTGGTCGCTGTGCAAAGAAGGCTGCATTTGTTCCGTTGTATACGAAGTATAGCGTCAAACCATACAATGCTCCGTATGCAAATGCTATATATCGTGGTTGGCCTTGTGTTCTAGGTCACACAAAGACCATGGTCCCTATAACCATAACTACTCGTACGAGTACACCTATCCACAAGCGAGTTTCTCAGCCTAGATATGGAGCCAATCATTGGCGATAGATGTTTTTTGCTAATACTCAGATTCGGAGACTATCTATGGCAACCAAACTTGCCAGACAGATGAAAAATTTAACGATGATGTTCATGTTTTTTGCTAGCATCTAAAAGTACTATAGTCCTTAGTATGTAAAAAGGTTTTTTTTGCAAAGTAAAAGAGTATACTCTTTTTTGTGTTTATCGTTGTAAGGATATAATGCGTTTGTATAAACCAGAAGATCTTACTCAACTTAGTGAACATAAGCTCGATTTTTTGCTTACACTCTATCGTTATAAAACAGAAAGCATTAGAGGCAACTTAATAGATGCTTTGCAGTATGTTGGGAATTACAATCTTTCTGATGGAGTCGTTCGTACACCAGCAGACGAACTCTATGCATTCTTGTCTATCAAAAATTGTGTGGATCTTTTGGATGATGAGGCTCAATACATTATTTTTACTATATATTCCAAAACTGCTATTATAAAAG
>CAZEYI010000092.1:1563-4696 GCA_964516785.1 uncultured Candidatus Peribacteria bacterium | reverse complement strand
AGAAAATCATTTTTCTTCGAGTTTTTTGTGTAATTCGTGAGTAGTCTTCGGATAGCGAGATAATAATTGGACGCTATATATGTATGCGGGATTTTGCATCTTATATGATGGTGAAAGTAATAGTTCTCTCATCTTCGCTATAGGTATTGGTATGGCGACCTGTATTACCTTTGCTTGCTTCTAATGTTTTGATCTGCGCTTCTTCTTGTAAGAATGGACCGAACACTTTGATGATATCCTGAAATATATCGTCTTTGGTTTCGTATTGTACAACGATCTTTTCATCGAGTGCGAGGTCGGCGTCTTTTCTCATCTGATTTAAGAATCTCGATAGTTCACGAGCGATACCTTCGCGTTCGAGCTCTGGGGTGATGGTGCGATCTATCTTGACGATGATACCTGTCTCTGCTATGGTATCGTCGCCATCCAATCATTCGTAGCTTACTTCGTAGTCTGTCTTATCTAAGATCCATTCATTGCCTGTGCTGTCAAATATCCTGAGTGATCCATTGCTCATAGCTTCAACATTACCCTGTTTGCCGTTTTGGATGATAGAGCCTGTGTCTTTGCCAAATTTAGCAGAAATTTGCGAACCGATAGGTTTGTATATTTTTTTGACCGTGATGTTTTCCAATACGCCGACTTCCTTAATATTGAGCTCTTCGGTGATGATATCGTTGTATTTGTTGATGATGTATTTTGCGTCTTTCATGAGTTTGACCCTTCTAGGTAAATCGTGTTGTGTGTATATATTTCTTTGCATAAAACAAGCCTGCCTGACGGCAGTCAGGTTATTCCATTTTTTGGATATGTGAGATGCCGTAATATAAGATCATACCTTGTATACCCATATACACAAAGGCGAGTGAGAAGGTGAGTTGGGCTGGCATAGCGGTCTTGCTCATGAGGACGATGTTCCGGATACATGCTACGATAGTCATCGCAATCCATATGGTATAGTCTTGTTTTTTCAGAATATTTGCAATGGGGCTTTCGGGACCGTAGAAAATAAGAAGTCCAGAGCTGAGGTTCCATATCACTCATCGTGCTGCTATAGTGCCGATATCTTGTCCAAACAAGATAAAGAGTGTCACATATATAGCAAAGTTGACCACCAGATAGAGTGCGATTTTTTGGACGATACTTTGGATGCTCATATACTTGAGGATGATATTGGTCGCTATGAAACAGATGATTATCCCTCGGAATATCCAGTGTTGTACTTGTGAGGTGTCTTGGGTGACATGATTGATATACATGAGTATACCTGACATAATGATGACGATATTGGCTGCTTGGAGGGTCATCCTGGTTCGTCATGGCATCTCTTGGATGTATAGAGATAGGACAGCCAATCGTTGATTTTCTTCTGGGATGTAGGTGTTGTTACTTATTTTTTTGCCGGCGAGTATTTGTCTGACAGAGATTTCTTTTTTTACTTTGGTGGTGATAGGTTTGTATTCTCCTATTTTTCGGAGAGCAGTTGCTATCAGCGTAAGACCTATCGATACGATGAGTAATCCTATGTCGCTGAAGTCTGTATACTGCAATACCACAATTGCTCCACCTCAGGCTATCAATACTGCTGCCTTGTAGTAGAGGTACGATGGTATCTTATGTATGATGCCATTGATCCCTATGATAAATCAGAAGATAGCAATATTGTACGCCCATAATATACTCACGATATCCAATCGTTGCCCAAAGGTAGCGGTAAAGAGGGTTGAAATAATAGTATACACGATAGCTCCATAGTAGCCTATTTGAAAGACATATTCACCATCTCTATAGGAAAGGAAAAAACTTGTTATCATACACACACTATTGAGTCAGACAAGCATCAGTGCTATGTTGATCTGTGCAAATCAGATATAATGTGCTAGACTTAGGAGTCCAATGTTGACGCAGATCCAGGCTAGTGGCAAGCCGAGTTCTTGTCGTTGTACTTGGTCCTGGATATGCGTAGGAAGCTCGTAGTTGAAGTATCGCGCGAGGATCAGACATACCAATATTGGTATAACGATAAGATACCATAAGCCGATATAGCTGAAGTATAATCCAAATATAATACTCGTGATGATAAATGCGCCCATGATATTACAAAGCTATGTATGAATAAATCAGTCGAGACATAATTTGCCAGAGGACGATAACTGCTCCTATGGCAAGATATATATTTTTCGTATACTTTTGATAGATCTTGTAGACGATAAATCGAGATAGTCCTAGTACGCCTATGTTTACGAGATTATATGTTCGGCTTTGTAGGTATGGTGTGCCGAGGATAATAAGGCTGATGCCGTATACTATATATATAAGGAGTGCTATATATATGGATTTGTTGAGTGTCTGCATGATATGGTCTGATGATATGTTTTTGCACTTCTGGATGAAATCTTTTCGTAGAAACTGGGCTAGGATGATAGTTCTTTCGTAGCTACTTAGATGAGCTGCTTGGTCAGGATGTCGTATGTCGCGTCTAGTGTATCTGCTATAGGCGAGTTCTATATCTCTACTTCCTATGATGCTGTCTGTCATGATAGGATCATTCGGATTGTTTTGCATATGGATGAGTTCGATCTGATCGAGTATGCGGAGAGCCTGCTGGATAGTTTGTTTGTTTTTTTCTGTATTGGTGCTGCGTCTGTTCCTGATGAGTTCGTCTTCAATGGTGGCTAGTTCTTCAATAAGACCTTTTGTATTATTGTTTGTTTCTTTTTTTTGGAGACTTATAGCTTCACGTATATACGCAAGCACCTTGTCTATGATGTGTTGTATGATATCTTGTTGTTCGTCTTGAAAACTTTCTGATAGTTTTTCCTGTGTTTGTGTTGATTTGCTATCTAGTGACGCAAATAGTTTATTTGTGTCATCTGCAGATTTTGCAATAATTGCAACAGCCTGTTCATTAGTGATTGCCTGCGTGTAACTATTGATCGCGATGACATGCAGTCACAAGAAATGGAGAAAATCGCATCATTCTTTGATGGTATTTCGTGCTCATACCAAGGATCGTTTTTTGTTATCTTCACGCACGTCGGCGTATGTATTGCCAAATGTTGCTGGTTCATCGTGATATTCTTCACACTGGAGGATGATGATGTTTTGTGCACGCAAAAAATTTCTGAGGACG
>CAZEYI010000092.1:0-1463 GCA_964516785.1 uncultured Candidatus Peribacteria bacterium | reverse complement strand
TTCTTCACACTGGAGGATGATGATGTTTTGTGCACGCAAAAAATTTCTGAGGACGTTTTCATTGTCAGATTGTCGGAGGAGTTCTGCTGTGTATTGTTGGCCGTATATTTCCTTGATGCACACACAGTGTCGTCGCATAGATCTTTAGATGGTATAAATATACTGAACCGCTTTGGAAATCATAAACTTCTTAGCGTTGCTCGAACTTTATGTTTCCGCAGACGGAGCAGTATACACCTCTCGCATCCATCCGCTACAGCGGGATGGCGGTCGAGTATACATCCATTCTCTTATCCAAAAGGTGCTGTGTATCAATAGAAGCTTTGGTATTGTTTGTATGTATATGTCTGATTTGTCTATCTGTAAAATTGGCTTCTAGACTGGTTTTTCTCTGCTCAAAATGCGGTTTCCCTTGATTTTTTCATAAAAATCCGTATACATCCGCAAATTTATCTTGCGTAGGTCGAGTATGCAGCAGATAGTGGGAAATAGTCCCTTGTTGGACAGGTTTTTTGATGAACAGACGATGTCTGTGCATTTCAAAGCGAACAGACCAGTACTCTATAAAAGAGGTCGTCCTGGTGCTTGGGAACCAACACAATGAGAGGTCGTGACTAAGCAAGCCCTGCAAAATTTGATTGATGGGATTTTGTTGGAGATAGAAAATAGAGATGACGGGTTTCTGGAAATAGATAGATCTTTGTCGAAAGTGATCCAGATGTGACCGTATAGAATAGTGATGGTCTATCCGCCATTGTCAGATGCATTGGAAATGACGGTGGTCAAACCAACGACGAGACTTGTTATATCGGACTATGATCTAGATCCAGCAGTTATTGATCTGCTCCAAAACAAAGCAAAAGGTATATTGGTTTCTGGTGCGCCTGGTTCTGGAAAGACAACTTTTGCACAAGCGATGGTAGACTTGTATGTCGATAAAAAACTCACCGTCAAAACTATAGAATCGCCTCGTGATCTGAATGTATCTGAAGATGTCGTCCAATATAGTTTCACGTATGGGTCGCATGAAGAGATCAGAGATATATTGTTGCTCTCGAGACCAGATTATACTGTGTATGATGAAGTGAGAAATAAGCATGATTTTGAGCTCTATAAGGATCTGAGATTGACGGGTATATGATTGATCGGCGTCATCCATGCGAGCAAAGCTATTGATGGGATACAGAGATTTCTATGAACGATAGAACTTGGTATCGTGCCTCAAGTTATCGATACAGTGATCTATATAGATAAAGGGAAATTAGCAGAAATATTGCATTTGGATCTGGTTGTCAAAGTACCTGAAGGGATGATGTCTGAAGACTTAGCTCGTCCAGTAGTGCAGATCAAGAGCTTCTTTACGAATAGTGTGGTGTACGAACTGTATTCGTTTGGAGAACAAATTGTAGTGGTGCCGATTGGTGGAGAGATGAAGAAAGCAGCCAAATCTCGTGGGATGCAAA
>CAZEYI010000091.1:0-4820 GCA_964516785.1 uncultured Candidatus Peribacteria bacterium | reverse complement strand
CTGAAAATGACTGCATAAATAGCTCTTTCCTCCCTTTCAAAATCTTCCACACATATGGCAACGATTCCAACAATCTCATCATCGTCGTTCCTACAGCAACAATAGGTCTTCAGTGACGACGATACGCAGCAATACGATCGAATAGAGCAACATCCATCATTGCCATCTCCTGATGAATATCATGCAGTCTAATATCTTCTTGATACACTGGTTTAAATGTGCCCAATCCCACATGTAAAGTGGCGTATTCTAAGGTATGTCATGCATCAGACAATGCAGACAATAATCTTGGGGTAAAATGCAAGGACGCAGTTGGTGCAGCTGCAGATCACATATATTTTGCAAAACAGGTTTGATATCGCTGTTCTTTATCTTTGGCATAAGAAATATAGGGGGGTAATGGTAGTTGTCCATATGCCTCCATAAATGCTACCACGGTCATGCCCGTAATGTTGAACAGTATACCCTCTTGGGTAAATTCCAAACTATTTAAAACCACATTATCATCCCATACAATACGACTTCCTGGTCTATAATGCTTCCCATCCGCAACCAAGGCTTCAAAATGATGCTCATCTATGATCTCATAGACAAAAATTTCTCATTGTTCTATGACAGCATCAATACCCGTAGATAAAGTAACCTTCTTTCATAAGACAGGCACCCTAGCCTGCATCACTCTCGTATCATTAAAAAACAATACAGAATTTTTATCCAACAAATCAGGTAGATCTATATATTTCGCATCGTCAAAATCTTCTCCACACACCAAAAGCTTGGCTTCATCAGCAGGATGATGTGGTTCCTGAGCTATACGATCCTCAGGCAATATATAATCATAGTATGAAAGATTAAATCTATCGATCATGTTTCATCTACTATAAATATTCCTCAGATTTTAATTCAAGCAAAGTAAAGAGATTTTCTCACTTTGGAAATTTATTCTTCAAATACCATTCCAAGCTTTCAAATCCTTGCCAATGGCCTACAGCATATCCTTTGTGAACAATAGTTGCTGTAAGTTTATTTTCCTCCTTCGTCTCGACGGGTTTCGCTATAGAAAATTGAAAAAACAAATCTTTTTTTTCAGGAATAACCATAGATGTAGAGACAATAATGTTCCCATCCTGAAACCCTTGCGAAGCCAATCCTTCAATATCTCACTTTTTAAGATCCAATCCTCCCTGATATTCACTAAAAAAAGTGTACAAATCTTCTTTATCCTGAAAAGGGTGGGTTGCTATATGGCAATGATCAATTCCTTTTGCAAAAATTTGCTGAAACAACAATTCCAATGTTTTCTGATCATATACGTAACACAGAGCTTCTTGTATAGCTTGAGTATGTTCAGCAATAGATGCTATATAACTCAATGCACCTGGATTTAGTTGCTGCAAAACAATAGCCAATTCATCATTGGGCGACAATTTATTATATGCAATGATATCAGCAATAAATTTTTCTGAAGGGTTTTGAGAAAGCGCACGATATGCTAATCACTCTTGCTTCATCACAGATACAAGTCAGTAAAGTTACGTTCAATAATTTTTGTATCTATTTGGCTATTTATAGTCAAAACATACTGATATATCAACGCTATATTGGCTGGTTCATTATCCTGTCCCCTCTTAGCTTGTGGTGTTAGATACGGCGCATCGGTTTCTAGTAAGATACGATCTACAGGACACGCATACAAGGACTGTCTCAAGTTTTCAGCCTTTGGATACGTAATATTACCATCAAAGCCAAACCATACCTGAGGCAATTCCTTGACCAAAAATTGCAATTCTTCTGGTCCATAGCCTCGACAGTGAAAATAGATTCTTAAGTCCTTGAAATGCTGTATCACATCCCACGTACTAGCAAAATCATCACGCGAATGAATCACCACCGGCAATCAGAGCTCTCTAGCAAGCTCACATTGGGCGTTAAAGAGTTTTTTCTGCTCATCCAGGCGTTTATCTCCAGGATAATGTGCATCTATGCCACACTCCCCGACTGCTATGATATGCTCTGTATTCGCAATACAAAAATCACGTAATACTAGCATAGCAGTATCGATATCTCATATCTTCTGAAAACACACTTCACTCGGATGATATCAGGCAGTTGCTTTGACCAAAACATCAGGAAAATGAACAAACGATTGCTGCGCAATATCCACAGCCCTCCTATTCCATTCCATATCTACTCAGACATTAATGAGTCATTTTCCTCCAGCATCCACAAAACGCTGCACATAGGACTGCCACTGAGGATAAAATCTGTCTTCATTGAGATGTGTATGTGCATCAAAGTACATAGAGAACCCTACCAATAAATAGACAAACTATATTGATTACACCTAGCTTTTCAATATAGTTCACAGCACTACTAATACCAAAAGCCATGAAACAAGATGAAATCAACTCATGGGGTAAGCTGGTAATTGTCAGCACAATTGGATCCAACGCATTATTGTTATGCATAGTAATATGCATGTATATATCGCCTACAACAATCACAAATTACTTCCCCAATATAGACAATACATGGCTATGGTGGCAAGGAGCAAATTGTATTTTGTTGATAGATTACTGGATTACAATTATAAACACCCCAAAAAAAGGAAGTTAGGTATTGCCCAACTTCCTTTTCAATTGTAATAAAAAACTTTTTACGTACTCATACACACGACATTTACTCTTAATAAGTCATATGCTCGGCATCATCATCGGTATAGCGATATTTATGTTTCTGGTCATCATCCACGAACTTGGCCACTTCACAGCAGCGAAGCTAAGTGGAGTCAAAGTCTTGGAATTTGGTGTAGGTATCCCACCCAAACTCAAAAAGATCCGACAAGACAAATCCGGCACACAATATACACTCAATCGAATTCCACTGGGCTGATTTGTGAGACTCAAGGGGGAAAATCCCAATGATCCATCATTCCTCGCTCCAGATAGTTTCATCACTGCCAATATCGTGAAGAAAATTATCATCCTCATAGCAGGAGTAACCGTCAACGCAGTATTTGCATATCTTGCATTTGTCTATCTATTTGCTAGTGGAACCAGACCGCTCATCGTTATACCAGAAAATATGTCCAATTTCGATAACACCAGCTTCTTTATCAACAGTACTGATAGACTGCAAACACTATGATTACTCAGTGGAGATACCAGCGCCGCACCTATACAGATAGACACAGTATTTCCAGAATCCTTGGCCGCTACGATAGGATTACAAACAGGAGATATCATACAATCTATCAACAATACCAAAGTAGACACCAATACTATATGACCAGTACTCAAATCTTTCGTCAATCAAGAATTCAAGATCCAAATACAAAGAAATAAATCAATAGTCATAATCCCAGCAACATGTCCTGAAGACAATTGTTTCTTAGGTATCAGTATGCAGGGCGGATGAGCAGTAGAAATACTGGAATATAAGGTTCCATTTGTACAAGCATTAGGACTTGCACGACATGAAATAGGAGCACAATTCTCACTCACATTCCAGTGATTGAGAAATCTGTGATCCAAGCTATTCTCCTTCGATAAAGAAAAAGTACAAGAAGGAGTATCCTCTCTTTCTGGTCCAGTCTGAGCAGTCAAGATAGCCGACGATATCCGCCAAAGTGCAGGTCGAAAAGCGCTCCTCGCCTTTGCTGCAATGATCTCTATGGGACTTGCAATATTCAACATCCTCCCTATCCCAGCTCTCGATGGAGGAAGAATTCTTGGTGTATTGATCCAACGAATATCCAGAATGAAAGCAGAAAAATACTTCCTCATCGAATCCTACATCAACGCATTTTTCTTTGTCCTATTATTATGAATAGGAATCCTGGTCATCTTCCAAGATCTTACAAATATACGAGGTCTATAGACAATACTATAAACGCAAAGTGCTGGAAATATTTCGCTGACTAAGCAAGTCCGTAAAACCAACTCGCGAGCTTGGTTTTGTTAGATCTTTTTGCTACGTCGCTGTGAGCGAAGCGAGGAAGTCCCCTTGGGGGATGGGGCAATGCCAAAAAGTAAAAAGACAAATCATCTGCATTTTAAAACAAAAAAAAACTCACCATCCAATGAGTTTTTTTTCTATAGAAATTATATATTCTTAAACGCATACAACTCTACTCCATTGATCAGATCAGTCTTCTCATCATTGATCAATTCATTTGCTTGGACGATCACAATCTTGTCATCCAATGATATATTTCCCTTGAAGATAATTCTAATCATTTCTTTACCAATTCTCTTGAGGTTGGTATAGTTGAAGTGAGACGATATCTTAAATCCTTTCACTCCTCGCAATGTATTGATGTATCTATACGTCTCATCCACACTACTAAACGCGATGATAGGTACTGCAGGATTGAGTGCTGATAGACGCGCTGTTGTATAACCATTGTGTGTAAAGCAAACTATCGCTTTCACATCCAAGTCTTCGGTAATCTTGTGTGCATTGTAGATTATATAGTCTCTGACCAAGAAGTCATCACTTGGATGATAGAATGGCTGCGATTCTTTTTTTGATTTTGCTACAGGGAATTCACTCACCACTTCAAACAATGCTGTGATCACTCTGAGTGGATCATCTTCATGGATCATAGTTTCGATCATGTATCCATCAAGTGCTTTTTCACAATACCCCAAGACATGTTTCTTGTCCAAGAGTGGATAACTCTTGCCTTCCACACCATGCGCATAGTGCAAGAAAGCTGGCTTACCAACATCCTTACAGAGAGCAATAATGCTATCCATAGTCACTTTATTTTTCTTGAAATATGGTTCGACAAGATCGAGAGATACGATGATACCATC
>CAZEYI010000090.1:0-4838 GCA_964516785.1 uncultured Candidatus Peribacteria bacterium | reverse complement strand
TGGGGCAATGCCAAAAAGTATGAAGACCAATCATCTAAGTTAAATAATAATAAAATCCTAGAACGGTATATATCCTTGTATCAAGAAATCAGGAGTCTGTGTCGTAAGTGATGCAGACAATCCAATCGTTTGCAATCCTCCCATACGCGCAACACTGTAGATCAAACTACGCGATAAAGGTATCGCAACTTGCGCATACGGATTGTCTATACGAACACAAAGACGAGTAGCGTTATCACTTGGATTTGCTAGGACGAGATAATGCTGATAGGCAGTATATATTTGTGATGATGTCGTAGTGGCAACACTGTTTTGAACAAATCCATCATAGTCATCATAAAAGGTATCTATTACCGTCTCCAATCATACTCACGCTTGATATGATCTGAAGAAACTAAAATCACTAATCATATCTACTCACGAAAATGCTACATCACCAACGATAAGCTCACTATTCAATGTGGGGAAGTTTTGGATAGGGTCTTCTAAGATGATATCATAACGATACGACATAAGCGTTGCATAATCTGGCGCCACAAAAAACGCATCAGATAAACTATCATTTGCAGTATCTACAAACAAAGGAATCGCAACAGAACCATTTGCAGCTAAGACAAATCATGATATACAGCTCACATCATCAGTTCCCGGCAATCCATACACTACACCACGAGAGACCAACTGCATATCCAGATCACAATCATCACAGGCGAAGTTTTCTTGGACAAATTGGTCTATATCGCCACTCGTATCAAACGAGAAGCCCACACCACGCAAGTGCTGCATAGCAAGCCCCAATTCAAGTCATCATTTCGCCAATGAAAAAGATTGATAGTAGGATAATACATTACGAGAAAATGTTTGTATCTGTTGGACATAGTACAAACTCAGCAATCCCAGAAGTGAAGATGCTAACAATATAAACATAACCAACAAACTGATATTCCCTTTTTTCATACAAGACAAACTAACGAGTAGTAAAGAACAATTGGAATGGCACCGCTGCATCAGTATTTCGATCTCCTACATAGTACGGAGAAAAGAACGTCGTATACATCCAGAATCCAGGCTTACGACTACAGACAAAATAATTTGGGACACATGTTAGAGAGTTTGGAGTAGTATAAGGTATAAGTTGAAACTGTATCTGTGTAAGATTGACGTATCCTGTGTCCGTAAGGTAGATCAATCCAGAACTATTTATCATATATAACTGACAACTTCCCGTCATATACGTATCAAGAGATGATGCACACGATCATGTCGTTCACAAAGTAATATTTCCATCTACTCATTGCAAATGCAAGACGTCTGTCATCCCATCATGTTGTTCGAGATCAGATATATCATATGCAGCATAATCAATAGTATTTCTATCTGCAAAATTTTGCATTATACGAGATATAGTGACGATACTATCAGATACATTTTTTTCTTGTTCCAAACGAAACGCAACACGCGTGATGGCGATATATGTTTTGAAAAGTAAACTTGATAAGATAGCAAATATAAGCACGACGATAAGTATCTCTACAAGTGTAAATCCTTTTTTCATGATTAGTTACCGAGTAAAGTTTCCAAAACCACCTGCCCTGTTTTTTCTCCTTGTTTAAAGAGAACAACACTATGTATTTTCAATAATATATTTCCAGAAACAGTCTGACCCCCAATACTAGCTCACGTGATATACAGATACCTAGCAAATGCGCTCGCTTCTCCATTACTATAACGCAGCACATCAGATCCAGACATCGTACGCAAACGAGCATCTGCAAAGAGCATATCAAAATCTTCTGAAGCATCTATAACATCAATATCTATCGCGCTGCCGGTAGTCGATCCCAATAAGAGGAATTTTTCATCACTTATAAGATCCGAGAGTCTATAACGACAAACATCATCTTCTGATACATCTTGTACATCAAAAATAGTAGCATCTGGGATACAATCTCGTCCTATACCATAAGCCACATTACTATCTCTTATATGTGACAACAAAGACAAAGATTCTTGTGCAAGAAAAGCAGCAGATCTATGCACATCAGCACCATGCATCGTACGCAAATTTTGTGTGACGAGAGAAAGTACGGCCAATATCCCTATAGAAAACACAAAAATCGCCAACAATATCTCGATCAAGGTAAATCAGCGCTTAGTAGACATTACTTACTCAGAACATAAAGTTGCATCCAGTCTACAACTATCAGGAATAATTGCAAAACAATATCTATCTCCCATCGGAGAAACAACCGCAAATACTGATGCAGACGAAGGTATTATAGTACATCACATAGCAAAAGGCTTTTGCTCTACTACAAAATCATCCTGCAAATCAAATATGAGGCCTCATTCTAGGACAAATTGCTCTGTATAGGTGGATTCTCATTGGAGATCATAATCAAGTGTTATGGTATTTTCATCATCCGAAAAATGTAGGGTCATAGCATCATAACGACCAGTTCATATATATGAACTAGAAAGATTTTCCAAACGTACACGATCATAAAACTGCGTAAATTCTTCTATATATGTCTTAGTTGAGAGTTCTGCGATACGTTGTGATCAGAAAAAAAATACAGACCCCAGAAGAAGACTGATAATAACTATCACAAAAAGGATCTCTATCAATGTAAATCAACGACCAGTATTTACAGTCACACTCATTCCATAATTTGCAAGATCAAACCAAAGACACCCAATGATATGACGACGACAATTCATCATACAAACAAGAGCATAATTGGTTCGACAACTTTTGCAAGACGAGTGATAGTAACATCCAGTTCATCTTGATATAATGATATCACATTAGCAAGTGCATCAGGCAAATTTGCTGTTTGCTCACCTACTCTGATAAGCGTACTCACATTTGCAGGGATAAGTATTTTCTCAACTTTGAGCGCATCATAGATAGTTTGTCCTTTTTGTAGTCATTGTAAGATACGATCGGTCATTTCCTCATATGCAGATATATGCAATACATCACGCAAGAGTTGAAATGTCTGAATATAACTCAGTCCTGCTTTGAGCATCAATTGCACATATCTAGCTCGTTTGATGAGGTAGAAATATTTGGTCAATTTACCAAACAAAGGCACAGACATCAAGAACGAAAACCATACTTTTCTTCCTGAAAGCGAGGTAAAGTAGGTAAATCACACAAATCCCAATATACCAGATCATATCAATAATTGTTTCCAGTAGGCAAACAAGAAGTCTGAAATATTTTTAAGCATCTGTGTTATAAACGGAAGATCACTCATTTGAAACTGATCTGCTATCACAAAGATATTTGGCAAGACAAGTAAGAACAATGACAACACTGCCACCACCGATATCACAATAAGAACAATCGGATACATAAGTGCAGAGATATACTTATTTTTTATATCAATAATATATGCATATTCTTGGGCCAAAGAAGACAATACATGTGGCAGATCACCACTCTTTTCTCATACTCTAATAATATTATAATCTCCTTCATCAAAATAATCAGGAAGTCTTGTCATAGCATAGGACAGTTGCTTACCTTCACGTATGTGAGATACGATACTGCTAGCTATTTTTTGGACAGCAAAATTTTCTGAACTTGATGAGATCACATCAAAGGCATCCACTAAGGATACTCCACCATAGAGAAGATATGATAATTCCTTGAAAAAGAAAACCTTATCTTTGGGACCAAAGCGACTGGTATCAAAGTTCTGAAGTGCATTTTGTACAAAGCTATCCAAAGAGGAGAACATTATTCTGTGTAATAAAACGCAGATAAAAATATTTTTGCATCTTGTGGTTCAGTATATTGTGCTATATCATAATCTACTTGATCGATCATATAATAAATACGAGCAATAGGATCTGCTGGTACAAATGATTCTACATTACGTACAAACGACAACAATGCATCTTTATCACTAAAACGAGCAGTGACAACTATAGGCAAACGATATATCCCATCGCCAAAGTCAGTCGACTCTCATATCTGTATATGTTGTAGATCAGCATTGAGCGTTCTATCATTACTGCTTTGTGGATATGCTCTGGTAAGATATTCATTAATATTTCTTAGTATACGTTGTTCATCTACACCAAGCTTTTCATCCTGCAATGAATTAAATTTAAGGAAGGCAACCACACCAGTAAACTCCTGCTTGATAGCAGGATCCAATGCATCACAACCATTATTGAGATTATAACATCATAAGATCTGCGATTCTTGTTCTTGGATTTTCTTATATAGTTCTGCCTTATCCAACATAGCAAGTCTCTTGGCATCAAAGTTTTGCAACTGGAGCACAATATTTTGCAAAGAATTTTGCGAACTCTGATATGCATCCAGTGCAGGAAAGAAGAAAAATTGAAGCACCAAGAAAGCAAGGGCTGCCACGACAAGCAGATAAACTTTATATTTTGTGTTGAGCACTCTCATAGCACTACCAGACAATTCGGTATCAGTAGCAACAGAAGGAGTTTCTGGTACAGAAGCCTTCTGACGCAACAATTTTTCTACGACACCAGCTTCCAGTTGATTATTGTTCTGTTGTTCCATCATCTACAGTAGCTTGTAAAACAAATTCATACAATCCATCATCACGTTTTGTATAATTTTTAACCTGCATATCATTGATAAACGGCAATGACTTAAATCTATCTATCACACTATAAAAGTTGCTTTCAGGTTTGCTGAAATACAATAAAGCAAGACTACTCACAGTACCTCTCACTGCCAATTCTTTGGGCGTTACAGTAAAGTCAGTAAGCAATATATTTTGTCCTTCCTGTGAACCTATCGCTTTGATAGATTGGATCATATCGATAATTTTCTGTATCCTATC
>CAZEYI010000089.1:0-4877 GCA_964516785.1 uncultured Candidatus Peribacteria bacterium | reverse complement strand
GTCAATGCAGCCACTTCTTGGTCTCACACTGCTATCACCATTTTATTTTGCAAACGATAGAGGCGCGTATCTGGATATTTTCCCTGTGTTTTAGTAACATAATTTTTCGCAGTCTGCACACATCATTTGACAATTTTAGCCTTTGCAAAGGAGTAATTGGTCTCAATACTTCCATCATGCAGAGTTTGACTATTCATCCAGTTTGCAGAATTGCCCAAACCAACATCTTTATCCTTTTCAATAATTGCCATACGAGAAATAGAGGAGTACTGTGCCATAGTATAGAGTAGAGCAGTACCTGTCACTCCTCATCACACTATCACAAGATCATACACTTCATTGAACATAAATATAATTTTTAATATATAATTTTATTGAACAAATCCTTCTATTCTATAATTAGCTCATTGCTCTTTTGGTATAACAGCACTTGCACAACTAATTATATCTATTGATTCAATACCAAACTCCGTACTTACATATATGAGATTGGATCATATATCTAGAACAGACGAAACATTATTGATTTTATATACAGATTTCATGGGGGAAATTTTCCCTGTCGACATATCAAAACAATAACTAAAATCATGTCCAATTCCTATCAACGTATTAGACTTTGGATTAACATAATATTCATATACCAGATCTAGAGATTGGTTTAAATTAATATTTTTATATGTTTTTTGATCAGCTAAGGCATAGAGATCCAAATCTATTACCCTATTGTCATATGAGCGATTGTGTCCAAGAAAAAATCCTCAAGCAAAATAATAGTCATCTTCGTGGACAAAGTTAATATCTTCAATCAAATCTAATGATAAATCAATTTTAATTCTTGGATCGGTTCAATCACATCCTAAATTATATATCACCTCGTTCTTACCATCTAAAACCACACGACAATCTCTTCATCAGAGTCCTTCTAAAGCCTTTTCACTCAAGTAAGAGATCGATCAATTATCTACATTTAGCAAATATCACGTATTTATGTCATATCAACCTGCAGAATCAAGTTGACCTCCAACAACAAGAAAATGATGGATACTAGAAAAAGATCTTATAACGTTGATACATCGAACATTATTTTCAGCAAGACAGTCGAAATTAGATAAAGATAGTCAGGAGAGTTGAATATTATTGGAAACTATATCGTAAAATCCTAATTTATCATTATCAAAAAAGTAGAGATATTTTATTGGAGTTGAGTTCATACCTACTGGGACTAAAAGAGACTTATCATAAGATATATCCTTAAAAGTATTTGTTTGAATATCTAATAATTTAAATCATTTATTACTACTAACTAATAGGCTCTTAATAGGACTGGTATCTATATTATCAAAGCGAAATCCTCAAATATCATTTACTCATGTATTAGTGGTGGTATCCAAACTCTGTTGTTCACTTATTCAGCCCGTAAGTATTGTATCTTGAGAATTTTCAGTATCTTGGATAAAGAAGTTATTCAATGCAAAATATAGTCATGTAGATAGAACTAATATAAGAACAACACCACCCGCAATTTTTTTATACATTATATACACAATTTATTGATAAAGTTATTTCCTCTTCCCAAAATACGAGAAGGTATCTCCTTCCTTGAGACTAAGCAAAGTTTCATAGATAAGTTTGATAGTATTTTCTACATCAATTTTTTCTACCATTTCCACTGTCGTATGCATATAACGTAGAGGCAATGATATCAATATAGCTGGTCTTCCGCCTCTAGAGTACGCAAATTCATCAGTATCAGTACCTGTATACGTAGATGAAGCAGCTCTTTGGAAAGGTATTTTTTTCTTCTCAGCTAGATCGATGAGATGATCCATAAATCCATTATGAATGGATGGCGCACGAGCCAATACTGGGCCATCGCCACACTTCACCAATCATTCCTTGCTTGGATCGATCATCGGTGTCGTCGTATCGTGTGTTACATCGGTAATGATAGCAAGATCTGGATTGATCTTATAGGCCATCATCTCTGCTCATTTGAGGCCAATTTCTTCTTGTACTGAGTTCACTATATAGAGTCCAAAAGGAAGTTTTTTCTTACTTTCATGCAAGAGTTTCGCAACTTGTGCTATCATAAATCCACCCGCACGATTGTCCATCGCACGACCCACACAGTAACGATCATTGAGTATCATAAATTTATCTTCATAGGTAATAACATCACCTACGTGTACTCACATGGCTTCTACTTCTTTCTTCGTCTTTGCGCCTATATCAAGGGTGATATTTTCTACCTTGGGAGTCACTTCTTCTTTGCCTCTGCCCATACGTGTATGGATTGCTGGCCATCAGAAGATGCCCTTCACCGGTCACTGCTTGGTCCATATATCCACCGTCTTGGAAGGAGCGATCAAGTGATCTGATCAGCCATTACGGATGACATGGATAAGTCACTTATCATTAATATAATTTACATACCAACTAATCTCATCACAGTGGGCCTCGATCACCACTTTGAACTTCGCCTTTGGATTGATAATAGCAACCGCAGAACCATAGCTATCTGTTTCGATAGTATCGACATATGGTTTGATATAGTCCATCCAGACCTTTTGACCTTTATATTCAAATCCTGTAGGAGATGGTGTATTGATAAGTGTTTCAAAAAATGATAAAACATCTTTCGTAAGCAACGATTTCTTCGGAGTAGTTTTTTTTGCCTTTATTTGTTTCGCCATGATAGATCAACATAATAAAATAATTTCCTAGTACGCCCTTGCAAACAATACTCTCTGCTTACTAGGCTTGCCTGTCAGGATACATTTCCCTCCTTCTTGTGGATTATCCAATGGGATACATCTGATAGTGGCCTTTGTTTCTTCTTTGATCTTGAGTTCAGTCTCAGTTGTGCCATCCCAGTGTGCCATGACAAACTTATTGGCATCCAGCGCTTTTTGGAATTCATCATAACTATCGACTGACACAGTATTATCGCTTCTCAATTTTCTATTGTGCGCAAGCATATTTGTCTGCATATCATGTAGAGTAGTAGTGACATAATCCGCTACTTTATCCAGTGCAACAAATTCCTTGCTTCCCGTATCTCTCCTGTATATTTCTACCTGTCATTTTTCGATATCTCTAGCACCTACACCTATTCTCACTGGTACTCATTGCAATTCATATTGATTGTATTTCCATCACATAGTTCTGGATGGATCCCCATCTATTTTGATGTTGAGCGATATACCACGCGAACCAAAGTATTTGGATGATATTTGCAAACTACTTTGTTTCAATGCATCGATAGTTGGCGTTATAGCTGCCAACACAGTAGCCACATCTGCATCAGCTTTTCCAATAGGAACGATCACGACATGCACTGGTGCCATAGCCGGAGGCAATATCAATCCTTTATCATCACTATGTGACATAATCAGAGCTCCCATAAGCCTTGTAGAAACTCCCCATGATGTAGCCCAAACAGATTCTAGTTTATTATCTTTATTGGTAAATTGTACATCAAATGCTTTGGCAAAATTTTGGCCCAGGAAGTGACTCGTCCCAGCCTGCAAAGCTTTACCATCTTGCATAAACGCTTCCAGACAATAGGTGTCTTCAGCACCAGCAAAACGTTCATTGGCAGTCTTGCGACCCAATACTGGATCTATCGCCATGAAATTTGTAAGGAAATCATTGTAGACCTGGAGCATTTGTTCTGCTTCGGCTATAGCTTCTTCTTTGGTAGCATGAGCAGTATGCCCTTCTTGTCGTAAAAATTCTGTCGTACGAAGAAACAATCTTGTTCTCATCTCCCAACGCACTACATTTGCCCATTGATTGATAAGTAGTGGCAGATCACGATACGAATGTATCCAGTTTTTGTAGGTACTCCATATAATCGTTTCTGATGTAGGACGCACGATCAATTCTTCTTCCAATTTTGCTTCTGGATCCACGATCACTGACTTTCCATCAGGACTATTTTTGAGTCTATAGTGTGTGACCACAGCACATTCTTTCGCAAATCCTTCAACATGTGATGCTTCTTTGCTAAGATATGACTTGGGTATAAACAATGGAAAATACGCATTTTGGTGGCCAGTAGCCTTGAACATAGTATCCAATACTTCATGCATTTTTTCCCAGATAGCATAACCATATGGTTTGATCACCATACACCCACGCACATCACTATTTTCAGCTAAATCAGCTTGTTGGACAAGTTCATTGTACCAGGCAGAAAAATCCTGCTCACGAGACGTCAACGCCATATCTATCATACGTATAAAAAAGACACAATCACTCCTACGGATTGTGCCCTTTTTTGCAAATATAATTTTCTATTGTAAGCCTTGGAGAATTTGGAACAATACTTCAAACTCTACATCTGGATAGTCCTGTGCAAACTGTGGATTATTAATGTTAGCAAAAAGTGTTTCGACCAATTGCATAAGTGATGGCACTTCTGGATCTCGGTAATTGTTCAAGAAATCTTCTACTGCTATATCGTTTGGTATACATTCTTCGAAAGCAAAATTACCTTCCAACGTCCCATTGACACAATATCTCAGCTCTACTTCACAAGCCATATTGGAGAAGCCATTGTTGTACTTATATGCTTTGACAAATTGCCCATGCGTAACTAGGGTATTTCGTGGTGTAATACATTGTGAAGGAGTGCTCTTTACCACCTGAGGAACACTTGGCGTAGATATGGCAGGACTATATACACCATTGGTCCATGTAGTAGTCGATGTATTGCTAGTATCTAACTGTCCTCTGGTATTAAATATTCTATCAGTTCCTGTAGGTGGTTTGGGTTGTATAAGATCATTTGTTTTGGATGTATTTGATCATGATGAGCTCACATCGATATAATTTGCATCAGTATTCCAACGTGAGGTCGTATACGCAGT